>JBKJOC010000228.1:0-6682 GCA_046595725.1 Candidatus Eiseniibacteriota bacterium | reverse complement strand
CGAGGTCCTCTACGATCTCGACCACGAGGCGAAGGACACCGCGCAGGAGCTGGGCATGACGCTCCACCGCGCGCCCTGCGTCAACGACCATCCGGAGTTCGTCGCGATGCTGGGCGAACTCCTGCTGGCCCGCCTCGAGGCCGAGCGGGGCGCAACGAGCGCGTGAGCCGCCGCGTCGCGGTCGTCGGCGGCGGGATTACGGGGCTCGCCGCCGCACATCACCTCGTCGAGCTGGCCGCAGGCCGGCCGCTCGAGGTCTCTGTGCTCGAGGCCGGTCCGCGCGCGGGCGGCATCCTTTCGACCCTGCGCGACGGCGCGTTCGTGCTCGAGGAGGGCCCCGACTCCTTCATCACCGAGAAGCCCGAGGCGCTCGCCTTGATCCGCCGGCTCGGCCTCGAGGGCCAGGTCCAGGGCACGCGGCCCGAATTCCGCCGCAGCTTCGTCGTCCACAAGAGACGCCTCGTTCCGACTCCGGACGGATTCTCCCTCCTCGCGCCGTCCCGGCTGGGCCCCGTGTTCGCGAGCCCCCTGTTCTCCCCGCTCGGCAAGCTGCGCATGGCGCTCGAACCGCTCGTGCCCGCGCGGCGGTCGAACCGGGACCAGGACTTCGACGAGAGCCTGGCCTCGTTCGTCACGCGCCGCCTCGGCAAGGAGACGCTCGAGCGCATCGCCCAGCCGATGATCGGCGGGATCTACGGCGCCGATCCCGCCGAGCTGTCGCTGGCGGCGACATTCCCGCGCTTCCTCGCGCTCGAGCGCGAATTCGGCAGCGTGATCCGCGGCCTCGCACGTGCGCGAACCACGGACACCAGCGGCGCGCGTTACAGCCTGTTCGCCTCGCTCGAGGGGGGGATGCAAACACTCGTCGAAGCCCTGGTCGCGCGCCTGCCCGCGGGCGTAGTTCGATTCGGGACGCGCGTGAGCACGCTGGCGCCCCGCTCCTTAGGCGGCTGGCAGGTCGGCGACGAGCCCTTCGATGCCGTGATCCTCGCGCTGCCCGCCGCCGGGGCCGCTCTTCTGACCCGCGGCTTCGACCCTGCGCTTGGCGCAGCGCTCGGTGCGTTCGCCGCCGGCTCTTCGGTCACGGTCTCGCTGAGATATCGCGCGGAGTCGATCGGCCACGCCCTGGACGGCGCCGGGTTCGTCGTGCCGCGGGGCGAGAGCGCGGCGCTCGGCGGCCTGATCGGGGCGTCGTTCACTCATCGCAAGTTCGAGCACCGCGCTCCCGAGGGCAGCGCGCTGGTGCGGCTGTTCTTCGGCGACAACGTGCTGGCGCTCGACGATGCCGAGCTCGAGCGTCGCGCCCACGAGTCGCTCACGCGGCTGCTTCGCGCTGGCGAGGCGCCGCTGGGCGGCCACATCGCGCGCTGGCCCCAGGGCATGCCGCGCTACGCCGTCGGACACCCCGGCCGCGTCCGCAGCGCGTTCGATCAGGCGCGACAGCATCCCGGCCTTGCGTTAGCGGGCAATTCCTACACGGGGATCGGAATCCCCGATTGCATCAAGAGCGGCGAGTCCGCAGCCCGCGAAATGTTCGACCAGCTCGAGCGCGGCGTTGACCCGGAGACGCGCGCGCCTTAGGATTGATGCGCCCTCGCGCGATGTCCTTTCGCGCGGGCCTTCGAACCCCGAGAGCACATCCATGCGACCCAGCCTCCTCCGATCTGTCCTCCCGGGCGTCCTTGCCGTGTGCGTCCACGCCGCTCCCGCGCATGCCCAGCTCACGCCCTGGTCGCCCGCGATCGATCCCATACGGGCCGAAGGCCTGCGCGCGCGCCTGACCGGCGAAACCTTCGAGCCCGTGGAGTCCCAGGGCGCGCTGCTTCCACCCCTTCTGGAATCCGATCTCCCGATGAGCACGCTTGCCGTCACCGGGTGGGAAGCGGTGCCGCCGCCTGCGCGCTGGGTCCACTCGACGATCTACGACCCGATCCGCGACCGCCTGGTGGTCTTCGGCGGCCAGAACTACTCCGGCCCGAGCAATGAGGTCTGGACGTTCTCGCTCTCGGGCATCCCGCGCTGGACCAGGCTCTCCACAGCCGGCGCGCCGCCGACCGCGCGCGCATTCCATAGCGCGATCTACGATTCGCTGCGCGACCGCATGGTCGTCTTTGGCGGCGCGGACGGCTTCAACACCGCGAAGAACGAAGTCTGGGTGCTTTCCTTCGCCGGGACCCCCACGTGGACGATGGTCACCCCCACGGGCACGCCGCCGACGCCCCGGCAGTGGCATGCGGCGGCCTACGACCGGCTGCGCGACCGCATGCTGGTGATGGGCGGACAAGTCGGCGGCACCGGTGTATCCGAGGTCTGGGCGCTCACGCTCGCCGGCTCTCCCGCGTGGACGATGCTCAACCCGGCGGCGTCGCCGTCACCCGGCGGCCGCTCCGCGCACGTCTTGATCTACGACAGCGCGAACGACCGGCTGGTCGTCTTCGGAGGAATCGACGGCGGCGGCGCGCCCAGGAACGACACCTGGACACTCTCGCTCGGCGCCTCGCCGGTATGGACTCCGCTCGCGCCCGCCGGCACTCCGCCGTCGGCGCGCTACGGCGGCGGCGCGCTGTACGACCGCGTGCGCCAGCGGCTGGTTCTGTTCGCCGGCGGCACGGGCGCCCCGAACCAGAACGACACCTGGGCGCTCTCGCTCGGCGCCGTCCCCGCCTGGACGCCGCTCTCCCCGAGCGGCCCGCCCCAGGGCCGGCAGTTCCACTCCGTGTCCTACGATCCCATCGGCGACCGCCTGCTCGCGTTCGGCGGATCGAGCGGACCGATCCTCTCCGACACCTGGGCGCTCTCGCTCGCCGCTCCCACCGTCTGGGTCCCGCTCTCGGGCACGCGCCGCAAGGGCCACACCGGCGTGCACGATCCGGCGCGCGGACGCATGGTGGTGTTCGGCGGCGACAACGGCGCCTCGCTCAACGACGTCTGGGAACTCTCGCTCGGATCCATGCCGACGTGGGCCCGGCTCGCCCCGAGCGGCACGCCGCCGTCCGCGCGCGGGCTCCACGGCGCGATCTACGAGCCGCAGCGCGACCGCATGGTGCTGTTCGGCGGACGCGGGGCGGTGCCGGTCAACGACGTCTGGGAGCTCACGTTCTCGGGCGAGCTGGGGTGGCACCAGCTCCTCCCCACCGGAACACCCCCGGCGCCGCGCGAGGATCTCGCGGCCGTCTACGACGAGACCCGCGGCCGCATGATCGTGTTCGGTGGCGCGGACCTGGGCGGGGTGTACAACGAGGTCTGGGCGCTCGGCCTGGTCGGCACACCGGCATGGACCAGGCTCATGCCTTTGGGCAGCCCGCCCGCTGCTCGCGGCGGGGCCCAGGTGATCTACGACCACGCGCGCGACCGCATCGTCGTCTACGGCGGCTTCGACAACGTCTTCCTGCCCCTCGGCGACGTCTACGCGCTCTCGCTGTCCGGCACCCCGACGTGGACCAGGTTGCTGCCGACCGGCACGCCTCCCGCACCGCGCTTTGCCGGCGCGGTCGTGCTCGACGCGGGACGCGACCGGATGCTGGTCTCGGGCGGCACCGACTTCGATCTCTATTTCGGTGACACCTTCGCGCTGACGTTCAGCGGCGCGACGGGCGCCGCGTGGACGACCCTCTCGGCGACCGGGGCCCCGACCGCCCGCTCGGATCACAAGGCGATCTACGACCCGCTGGGCGATCGCATGCTGTTCTTCGGGGGACAGAACCTGGGCGGGATCCTGCATGAGACTTGGGCGCTCGACTTCGCAAACCCGGTCGGCGTGCCCGCGTTGCCGGTCACGGGCGAGGTCGCGCTCGCGCCGGCGCGTCCGAACCCATCGCGGGCCGGTGCCGGAGCGACGCTCGCCTTTGCCCTGCCGCGCGCGATGGAGCGCGTCGAGCTGGCGCTGTTCGACCTCGCCGGGCGGCGGGTGGCGACGCTGGCGCGCGGGCCCAAGGGCTCGGGGGCGCAGGTGGCGCGCTGGGATGGGAAGGATGAAAACGGGCGGGAGGCGCGGGCGGGCGTGTACTTTGCGCGCCTGGTGACGGAGGACGGCAGCACCAGCACCAAGCTCGTCGTCCTCCGATAAACCTGAGGGGCGCCGCGACACCCAGCGGTTACATCATCCCGAGTTGGAGCCTTGCGGCCTCGGACATGCGGTCCCTGTCCCACACCGGCTCCCACACGATCTCGACGTCCACCTGCTTCACGCCCGGAACCTGCCCCAGTTTCTCCTCGACATCCGACTTGAGGTACTCCCCCATCCCGCACCCGGGCGCGGTCATCGTCATCGCGATGTCGACCTTGTGGCCGCCCTGCTCGAGCTTCGCGATCTCGCACTTGTAGACCAGTCCCAGGTCCACGATGTTGACCGGGATCTCGGGGTCGTACACGGTGCGCAGCTGGTCCCAGACCAGCTCCTCGTTGACCGGGCCCTCGGCATCCTGCGCCAGGCGCGGATCGGCGGCACGCACCTCGTGACCGAGCGCGTCGGCGTCCTTGCCGTCGACGCGGAACAGGTAACCATCCACGGTCATCACCGTGTAGTTGCCGCCCAGCGTCTGGGTGACCAGGACGTGCGCCCCGGCCGGCAAGACCGACTTCGTGCCCGCGGGAATCTCCACCACCTCGAGGTCGCGGGTCAGCGCGACCGGTTCACTCTCACGCATGTTCGATCACTCCGTGGATACGGGCGTCTTCGCGCCCTCGAGCGCGGCCTTGAGCGTGTGCCACGCCAGGCTCGCGCATTTGACGCGCACCGGGTATTCCGACACGCCGCCGAAGACCGCCAGCTTGCCGAGCGCCTCCGGATCGTCGCCCTCGCCGGTGACCAGGCGGTGGAACGCGGTGAACAGCGCACCGGTCTCGGACTTCGAACGGCCCTTGACGGCCTGCGTCATCATCGAAGCCGACGCCTTGCTGATGGCGCAGCCGTTGCCCGTGAAGCTGACGTCCTTGACGGTCTCGCCCTCGAGCGCGAGCCAGACGTGGACCTGGTCGCCGCACAGGGGGTTAAAACCCTCGGCGTCGAAGTCCGCGCCCTCGAGCGCGCGAAAGTTTCGCGGCGCCTTGCTGTGGTCGAGGATCACTTCCTGGTAGAGGTCCCGGAAATCGTCGCTCACGGGCCGAACACCGCCCGCACCTTCGCAAGCCCCGCGACCAACGCGTCGATCTCCGCGCGCGTGTTGTAGAGCGCGAGCGAGGCCCGTGCGGTGGCCGGGATGCCGAAGAACTCCATCACCGGCTGGGCGCAGTGGTGGCCGGTGCGGATCGCGATCCCCTCGCGATCAAGGATGGTCCCGATATCGTGCGGGTGCGCGTAGTCCAGGGTGAACGACAGCACCGACGCCTTCTCGCGGGCAGTTCCGATCAACGTGAGCCCGGGCACGGCAGAGAGCGCGCTGGTGCCGTACGCGAGGAGCTCATGCTCATAGGCAGAGATCGCGTCGAGCCCGATCGCATCCAGGTACTCCGCGGCGGCGGCGAGGCCGACCGCACCGGCGATGTTCGGCGTGCCGGCCTCGAAGCGGAACGGCACGCGGTTATAGGTCGTCTTCGCGAACGTCACCGAGGCGATCATGTCGCCGCCGCCCATCCAGGGCGGCATCGCCTCGAGCAGCTCCGGCTTGCCGACCAGCGCGCCGGTCCCGGTGGGCGCGAACATCTTGTGCCCCGAGAAGGCGTAGAAGTCGCAGTCGAGCGCCGTGACGTCGACTTTCATGTGCGGCACCGCCTGCGCGCCGTCGACCAGCACCGGCACGCCCGCGGCGTGCGCGGCATCGATCATCGCCTTGACCGGCAGGATCGTCCCGAGCGCGTTGGACACGTGCGCAAAGGCGGCGAACTTGACGTTCGGCTCCGCGACCAGGCGCTCGAACGCGCCGGGCACCACGGTGCCGGTGGCGTCGATCGGCGCGACCACGAGCTTCGCGCCCGTCTCCGCGCAGAGAAGCTGCCAGGGCACGATGTTCGAATGGTGCTCGAGCTGCGTCACCACGATCGCATCACCCGGCTTGAGCCGCGGCCTGACGAAGCTGTGCGCGACCAGGTTGACGGCCTCGGTCGTGCCGCGCGTCCACACCACCTGCGACGCGTCCTTCGCCCCGACGAAGCGTGCGATGCGCGCCCGCGCGCCTTCGTAGGCCCCGGTCGCGCGCTCGGACAGCAGGTGGACGCCGCGGTGGACGTTCGCATTCATGGTCTCGTAGAACGCGCGCTCGGCATCGAGCACGCGGCGCGGCTTGTGCGACGTCGCTGCGTTGTCGAGGTAGACCAGCGGCTTGCCATGGACGGTGAGCGCGAGCGCGGGGAAGTCTGCGCGCAGGCGCGTGACGTCGAGCGCGGCGCGGCCGCGGGCTTCGGTGGTGTGGCTCATGAACGTGCTCCCAGCTCCGTCAGCCGGGCCAGGGAGTCCATGCGGCGCTCGACCAGGGCGTCGACGTCGGCGCGCAGACCCTGGTGCCCGATCCGCTCGACCACCTCGCGCGCAAAGGCGTGGGTCAGCATCGCGCGCGCCGTCAGCGGGTCGATGCCGCGCGCGGTCAGGTAGAACAGCGCGTCGTCATCCAGCTGGCCGACGGTCGCGCCATGCGCGCACTTGACGTCGTCGGCAAAGATCTGGAGCTCGGGCTTGGTATCGATGGTCGCGTCCTCCGACAGGAGGAGATTCTTGTTCTGCTGGCCGGCGTCGCTCTTCTGCGCGCCC
>JBKJOC010000153.1:0-6273 GCA_046595725.1 Candidatus Eiseniibacteriota bacterium | reverse complement strand
GGCGTGGGCCCTGCCGGGCGACGCCGTGGTGATCGCAGGCAAGGGCCACGAGGGTTCGCAGATCGTGGGCGCGGCCTCGGTGCCGTTCGACGACCGGCTCGAGGCGGTGCGGGCGCTGGACTCCATGGGCTTCGCTTCGTGAGCGACTTCACCCTGCAGGAACTCGCACGCGTGACCGGCGCGCAGCTCGTCGAGGTGGCGGGGACGGTGGCTCAGTCGGGCGCGGCGCGGGGCGCGACGCTCGACTCGCGGAAGGCAGGACCGGGCCTCGTGTTCGTGCCGCTCAAAGGCACGCGTGCCGACGGTCACGACTTCATTGCGCAGGCGCTCAAGGCCGGCGCGGCGGCGGCGTTCTGCGCGCGCGCGCGGGAGGACCGGGTCCTGGCCTCCTGCCGTGCGGCCGGCGTGCCCCAAGGCGCGGCGCTGCTCGTGGTCGAGGACGCCGAGGCCGCGCTCCTGACCTGGGCCCGCGTGCGCCGAGAGACCTGGGCCGGCGAGCTCGTCGGCATCGTGGGCTCGAACGGCAAGACCACGACCAAGGAGATGGTGGCCGCGATCCTGTCCGAGCGCGCGCCGACCCTCAAGACCGAGGGCAACCTCAACAACCATCTCGGCGTGCCGGTCACGCTCACGCGCCTGTCCGATGCCGCGCGCTACGCAGTGGTCGAGATCGGCATGAACCACGCGGGCGAGGTGCGTCGCCTGTCGCAGCTGGCGCGGCCGACCGCGGCGATCATCACCGGCATCGCTCCTGAACACCTCGAGGGGCTCGGCACGCTCGATGAGGTCGCGCGCGCCGAGGCCGAGATCGGCGAGGCGCTGCCCAAGGGCGCGCCGCTGGTCCTGCCGGGCGACGAGCCGCGGCTCGAGCCCTGGGTGCGGCCGCTCAAGGCGCGCCTCCTGACGTTTGCGCTCGTGCCGGGATCGGACTTCGTGGCGCACGACATCGAGGTTCTGGGCGAGCCCGGCATGCGCTTCGCCGTCCCCGGCTTCCCGACGCTCTCGGTGCCGGTGCCCGGGCGCCACAGCGTCGCGAACGCGCTGGCCGCGATTGCGGTGGCGAGCGCTCTCGGCGCCTCGCCCGAAGAATGCGCGCGCGGCCTGGCGAAGACCGCGCGCCTGTTCGGGCGGATGGAGACGCGGCGGATCGGCGGGGTCACGCTGCTCCTCGACTACTACAACGCGAACCCGGGCTCGATGGACGCCGGACTCGACACGCTCGAGACCTGGCCGGGCGCGCGGCGCCGTTTCGCCGCACTCGGCGACATGCTCGAGCTGGGCGACGCCGCGGTCTCCTATCACGCTTCGCTCGGTCGTCGGCTCAACCGGCTCGACGGCGCGCACCTGTGGGGCACGCTGATGGCGCATGCCGCAGCGGATGCCGGAACGGGCGGTGGCGTCCGACACTTCGGTGCGGAGCCATCGGATCGCCCGGCGCTCGGCGAGGCGCTCGCGGCGCGGCTCGAGCCCGGCGACGTCGTCCTGGTCAAGGGCTCGCGCGGCTCGGCGATGGAAGACGTGGCGAAGGTGCTGGAGGACCGTCTCCTTCGCCGCGGCGGCGCGCTCGCCGCGGGGGAGGGACGCTAGATGTTCTTCCACTTCCTCTATCCACTGCACGAGATCGACGGCCTCGGCTTCCTCAACGTCTTCCGCTACCTGACGTTCCGCTCGGCCTACGCCGCGATCACCGCGCTCCTGGTCAGCTTCCTGGTCGGGCCGCACCTGATCCACTGGCTGAGCGAGTCGCGCCTCGGCCAGAAGATCCGATCCGACGGCCCGAGCACGCACATGGGCAAAGCGGGCACGCCGACGATGGGCGGGCTCCTGATCCTGCTGGCGATCGTGCTGCCGACGCTCCTGTGGGCGGACCTCGCGAACCGAAACGTTCTGCTGGCGCTCTTCGCCACGATCTCGCTCGGCGCGATCGGCTTCCTCGACGACTACCTGCACGTCGTGCGGGGCGTTCGCGCGGGCCTGCTCGGACGTTGGAAGCTGCTTGGGCAGGGGCTGGTCGGCGCGACGGTGGCGGCGGTGCTCCTGATGTTCCCGGCCGAAAACGTGCCGGCGACCTGGACCACGGTGCCGTTCCTCAAGTTCAACTATGTGAACTTCGGCGTGCTGTTCGTGCCCTTCGTGATGCTGGTGATCGCGGGCTCATCGAACGCGGTCAACCTGACCGACGGTCTCGACGGGCTCGCTTCCGGCCTGGTCGCGTTCGCGGCGGTTGCGTTCGCCGGCCTGTGCTACATCGCGGGCAACGTCAATTTCAGTCAGTACCTGAGCGTGCTCTACCTGCCGGGCGCCGGAGAACTGACGGTGTTCTGCGCCGCCGTGCTGGGGGCGTCGCTGGGATTCCTCTGGTTCAACTCCCACCCCGCGGACGTCTTCATGGGCGACACCGGCTCGCTCGCGCTCGGCGGCGCGCTCGGCACGGTGGCGGTCCTGATCAAGCGCGAGTTCCTCCTGTTCGTGATCGGGGGAGTGTTCGTGGCCGAGGCGCTGTCGGTCATCCTGCAGGTGATGTCGTTCAAGCTGCGCGGCAAGCGGATCTTCCTGATGGCGCCGTTGCACCATCACTTCGAGCTCAAGGGGTGGGCGGAGAGCCGGGTGGTGACGCGCTTCTACATCGCGGCCGCGATCCTGGCCCTGATCTCCCTGTCGACGCTGAAGCTGCAATGACCCTGGTCGGAGGCTCCGTGACCACGTTCCGCGATCCCGCATTCCCGACGCCCGCCGCCGGCGTGCCCCGTCAGCTCGCTGACTGGTCGGGCCGCCGCGTGCTGGTGGTCGGACTGGCGCGCTCGGGCATGGCGGCGGCGCGGGCCCTGGCTTCGCGCGGTATGGCGGTGGTCGCGACCGACAGCAGGAGTGAGGCCGAGCTGGCCCTGCACGGCGGCCAGGCCAGGCTCGACGAGCTCAAGTCGCTTCAGGTCGAACTCGCGCTCGGCGACGCGACGGCCGCGCTGCTCGAACGCGCCGACGTCGTGGTGGCCAGTCCGGGAGTGCCGCCGACCGCGCCCCTGCTCGCGCTCGCGGACCAGCGCGGCATCCCCGTCGTGGGCGAACTCGAGCTGGCGTTCCAGCTCTCGCGCGCGCCCTGGATCGCGATCACGGGCACGAACGGCAAGAGCACCACCACCGCCCTGGCGGGGGAGCTGTTCAAGGAGCTTGGTTACGACACCCGCGTGTGCGGCAACATCGGTGTCGCCGCCACCGAGGAGGCGATCTCCGCGCCCGAAGATGCCGTGATCGTGGCCGAGGTCAGCTCGTTCCAGCTCGAGCGCGTGGTGACGTTCCGGCCGCGCGTCGCGATCGTGCTCAACCTGACGCCCGACCACCTCGACCGCCACGGGTCGATCGAAGTCTACGCCGGGCTCAAGGCGCGGGTCTTCGCCCAGCAGGGCACGGGCGACCTGGCGGTGCTCAATGCCGACGACGCGGCGACGGTGGCGTGGGCCGGCAGGTTCGGGATCGGCTCGAAGGTGGCGTACTTCCATCGCGCGGAACTCACCGCGGCCGCGCCCGCGGAGGGGCCGCTCAAGGATGCGATCGAGCACGCCGACGGCGCATGGATCGATGGACGAGGCCGGATGGTTCGGGCGTGGGAGGGGCACAAGGACGTGCTTCTCCCCGTTTCGAAGCTGCCGCTCCCGGGTCCCCACAACGTGTCGAACGCCCTCGCGGCGGTGTGCGCGACGCTCGGGTTTACGGTCGAAACGAAGGCGCTCGGCCAGGCGCTTGCCGGCTTCAAGGGGCTGGCGCACCGGCTCGAATCGCTGGGCACGATCGGTGGCGTTCCGTTCTACAACGACAGCAAGGCCACCAACGTCGATTCGATGCGGACGGCACTGCTCGCGTTCCCGCGGCCGCTGGTGGTGATCGCCGGCGGGCGCGACAAGCAGGGCGCATGGGCGTCGCTCGAGGAACTCGCGAGCGACAGAATCGGCAAGCTGGTCCTGATCGGCGAGGCCTCGGCCACGATCGCCTCGGCCTGGCCCCGCGTGCCGTCGGTGCAGGCGGGGGACCTCGACGACGCCGCCCGCAAGGCATTCGCCGCGGCGAAGAAACTCGGCGGTGCCCCGGTCGTGCTGAGCCCGGGATGCGCCTCCTTCGACCAGTTCCGGGATTTCGAGGATCGGGGCGATCGCTTCCGGGCCGCCGTGGCCCGCCTGCGCGCGGGGGAGGCGTCATGATGTCGACCATCCGCCGCGCCGACCCGATCGTGGCCTTCGTGCCGCTGGCGCTCGCGTGCGGCAGCCTGGTGCTGGTCTATTCAGCGAGCAGCATCCTCGGGATCACGAGTTATAACGATCCCTACTACTTTCTCCTGCGCCGCTCGATCCATCTCGCGCTCGGCTTCCTCGCGTTCTTCGTCTGCGCGCGCCTCGACTACCACCGCCTGGTCGAAAAGTGGGCCGGCCGCGCCTTCCTGGTGGTGCTCGGCCTGCTCGCGCTGGTCGCCATCCTCCAGAATGGTCACATGGCGCGCGGCGCCCGGCGCTGGGTCAGCCTCTTCGGTACGACCTTCCAGCCGACGGAGATCGCGCGCGTGGTTGTGGTGCTGTTCCTCGCCCGCTACCTGGCGCGCAAGGGCGGCGGGATCGAACACCTGCGCTCGGGCTTCCTGCCGGCGCTCGCGGTCGGCACGATCGCGGTCGTGCTGATCGCGATGCAGCCGAACCTTTCCTCCGCGGGTGTCCTCTTCGGGGTCGTCCTGTCCATGTTGTGGTTCGCCGGCGCGCGGCCGATTCACCTGGGCGCGGTGGTGGGAGCCGGCTTCGTCGGCTTCCTCGCCATGCTCGCGAAGTTCGACTATCAGCGCGAGCGCGTCCTGTCGTTCCTGTCGTTCCTGTTCACCGGCAAGCTCGACGCGCTCGGCACGGGCTGGCAACTCGACCAGTCGCTGATCGCGCTTGGATCGGGCGGCCTGTTCGGCCGGGGCTACGGCCGGAGTCTGCAGAAATTCCTGTTCCTGCCGGATCCGCACACGGACTTCATCCTCGCGATCCTGGGCGAGGAGGGCGGCCTCATCGCCACGGCGGGACTGATCGTCCTCCTGGTGTTCTTCCTCGCGCGCGGCTACCGCACCGCGTTTCGTGCGCAGGACGATCTCGGTTACCTGATCGCGGCGGGCCTCTCCACCCAGCTCGCCTGCTACACGTTCGTCAACCTGGGCGTGGCGACCGGTCTGTTCCCGACGACCGGGTTGCCGCTGCCGTTTGTCTCGTATGGAGGGTCGGCACTCGTCATGAACCTCGCCGCAGCCGGCATCCTGGTCAACATCTCCTCCCAGGCGCACGCCTTGGGCGCACGCCCCGAAGCCACCCCCGCGCCGCGCAGGAAGCAAGGCCGCGCGCTCACCTTTGGCGCGGTCGGTGCGCGCGGATTCGCGGGAGGTCGCCGGTGAAGGTCCTGATCGCTGGGGGCGGCACGGGCGGCCACATCTATCCCGGCATTGCCGTGGCCGAGGAGCTCAAGCGTATCGCGCCAGAGACCCAGGTGCTGTTCGTCGGCGGCGACCGCGGCCTCGAGGGCCGTGTCGTGCCCGACGCCGGCTTCGAACTCGCCACCATCGCCGCGCGCGGCCTGCCGCGGCGCGCGTGGTGGCGCGTCCCGGGCGCGTTGCTGGCGAACTCGGGCGCGTTCCTCAAGGCGATGGCGATCCTGCGCCAGTACAAGCCCGACGTCGTGCTGGGAACCGGTGGCTACGTTTCGGCACCGGTGGTGGTCGCGGCCTGGCTGGCACGGACGCCGGTCCTGCTCCAGGAGCAGAACGCGGTTCCCGGCCTGACCAACCGCCTGCTGGCGCGCATCGCCAATGAGGTGCATGTCGCGTTCACCGAGGCGCGCTCGTGGTTCCCCCGGAAGGACCACCTGAAGCTGTCGGGAAACCCGGTGAGGCGCATGATTCTCTCGGGCGATCGCCGCCAGGCGTTGGCGCGTTTCGGCCTCTCCGAGCAGCTGCCCACCGTGTTCGTGTTCGGCGGCTCGCGCGGCGCGCGCCGCATCAACGAGGCGACGCTCGAAGCCATGGCGCGCCTCAAGGGTGGGCTCGACGCGCAGTTCATCCTTCAGACCGGCAAGGAGGACTTCGCCTGGGCGAAGGAGCGCGCCGAGCGGGAACAATTGCCGGTCACGGTCGTGCCCTACCTGACGCACATCCACGAGGCCTACGCCGCGGCCGACCTCGTGGTGTGCCGCGCGGGCGCGATGACGCTGGCGGAGATCGCCGCCTGCGGCGTGCCGGCCATCCTCGTGCCCTATCCGTTCGCC
>JBKJOC010000103.1:0-3697 GCA_046595725.1 Candidatus Eiseniibacteriota bacterium | reverse complement strand
GCGAATCGCTCGCGGCGTGCCGTGGTGGAAGGGCAGCCAGGACCACATTGCCTTGCGGCTCCAGAGCCTGGGATGGGGACGATGGCGGACCGACCTCTTCGCGTGGGCGTGGGGCCTTGCGCTGGCTGCGCTCGCGCTCAGCTTTCCGGCGCTCCCTTCGCCCTGGCCGCTCGCTCTGGGGGCGGCCCTCTTCACCTGCGCGCTCGCCGGCGCATGCTGGCTGCTCCGGCACACCGAGCCCCGGTTCGGTTCACGCGCGGCGGCTCAGCGTGGCTGTTCAGCGGGCGCCGAGCCGCACCGGTAGGAGGGTTTCCGTGAGCCCGGCGGGCCGGGCGCGGGAGAGTCCGGCAAGTCCGGCCGTTCAGCCGTCGACGACCACTTTCGAGAAGTCCCAGGCCCGGTCGAACAGGGCGCGGGTCGTCGCCAGGAGCCCAAGCCGTCGGCGCCGCACCAACGAGTCCTCGGCATTGACCATCACCGCGGCGAAAAACGAATCGATCGGGGCCCTCAGGGAGAGGAGTTCCTCGAGCACCTTGCCGTAATCACGCGCGGCGAACGATGGTTCGGCCCGGGCGGCGGCGCCGTGGACGGCCGCCAGGAGCGCGGCCTCGTCGGGATCGGGCAGGTCGCCCGTGACCCCGCCCGGCGCATCCGTGGCCGCGCGCAGGATGTTTGCCACGCGCTTGTATCCGACGACCAAGGGGACGAAGTCGGGACTCGTGCGCCAGGCCTTGAGCGCCGACGCGCGCCTGACGACGTCCAGCGGATCCGTGCTGCCCCCGCTGCCGCCGAGCGCGGCGGCGGCCTCGTCATACGCGATGCCGCGCTCGCCGAGCGCGTTCGCCAGCCGCCCGGCCCAGAACTCGTCGAGCTTTCCGGCCAAGTCGGGCGCGGCGGCTTTGCCCGCACGCGCGTAAACCTCGAGAGCCTCGCGCGTGAGCGCCGAGAGGTCGAGCGCGCGCCCCTGGTCGAGCAGGATGCGCACGACGCCATTGGCCGCGCGGCGCACGCCGTAGGGATCCTCGGACCCGCTCGGGATCTTGCCCGCGAGGAACGCGCCCACCACGCTGTCTGCGCGGTCGGCGATCGCGAGCGCAGCGCCGGCGTCGCTGGCGGGCAGCGCATCGCCCGCGCCCTTGGGCAGCACGTGGTCCTTGATCGCCTGGACGACCGCCGGCTCCTCGCCGTGGCGCGCGGCGTAGTAGGCGCCCATCACGCCCTCGAGGCTCGCGTACTCCTTGCCGCTGCCGATCATCTCGCTCAGGAGGTCGGTCTTGGCAAGCAGTGCGGCGCGTTCGACGACCCTCGCGAGCTCAGGGTTCCACTGCCGCGCGATCCACGCGCCCAGCACCTGCATGCGCCCGGCCTTCTGTTCCACCGAGCCCATGCCCTCGAGCCACACGATCCCCGAGAGTTCGGACACGCGGTCGATCGGTGCCTTCCTGAGGTCCGTGTCCCAGTAGAAGCGTGCGTCCTCGAGCCGGGCCCTCAATACGGCGGCGTTGCCCGCCGCGATCCCGGCGAGGTTCCGGTCGTCGCCGTTGCGCACGCTGACGAACACGGGCAGGAGCGCGCCCGCCGAGTCTTCGACCGCGAAGAAGCGCTGGTGCTCGCGCAGCGCCGTGACGATGACTTCGCGCGGCAGGTCGAGGAAGCCCGGGTCGAACGAGCCGGAAAGCGCCTGCGGGCGCTCGACCAAATCGTTGTTGATGTCGATCAACTCGGGATCGTCGACCAGCACACCGCCGGCCGCCGCGGCCAACGCCTTCGCCTGCTCGACGATCACCTGCTGGCGCAAGCGGGGGTCGGCGACGACGCCCGCGCCCGCGAGCGCCTCGACGTAGCTCTTCGGGTGCGCGATCGCGACCGTTCCCGGGTGCAGGAAGCGATGCCCGCGTGAGACGCGTCCCGCGGTCACGCCGGAGAGATCGAATGCGAGCGGCTCGTCGCCGAGCAGCGCGACGATCCAGCGCAGAGGGCGGGCGCACCGCGTGTCGCTGCCGGGCAGCCAGCGCATGGACTTGGGGAACGACAGCCCCGGCACGATGCGCCGGATCGCCTCGGGGAGGAGCTCGGCCGCGGTCTTGCCGAGACGCTTGACGGTGACCGCGACGTACTCGCCCTTCTCGGTCTTGACCTTGCGCACGTCGTCGAGCGTCGCGCCCTTGCCGGCGACGAAGCCGGTCAGCGCGCGCGTCGGCTTGCCTTCCTTGTCCCACGCCGCGGCTGCGGGAGGGCCGGTCGCTTCTTCCTCGTAGTCTTCCTGGCGCGTGACGAGGTCGGTCACCAGGATCGCGAGTCGGCGCGGCGTCGCGAAGGTGGCGACATCGCCCGAGTCGAGGCGCATCTCGGCGATCGCCTCCTTGAGCTCGCGGGCGAGCTGGTCAAGGGCGGGGCGAATGTAGGACGACGGCAGCTCCTCGAGACCCAGCTCGAGAAGGAAATCCGCGCGCGGCGCCCTCATCGGGCTCCTCCCAGTACGAAGGCTCGTGTTCGCACGCTCGCGGACCCCTGAGTCAGACGGAGGAAATATACCCCGGAGCGGAAGGCGATGCCGCCGTCCAGGCGCAGGCTGTACTGTCCGGGCGAATCGACTTCCATCGTTCGCACCGCGATTCGCCGTCCCATCAGGTCGAACGCTTCGAGCCGAACGGTTCCCCGATCCGGCGTCGTGAACGACACCTCGGGAGCGCCGTGAACGACCATCGCCCCGGACTGCGCGAAGGCGAACGAGAGCGGGCCACCGGATGCGGCGATGTCGACGGCGAGTTCGTGACTCCAGATCCACCCCGACGGATCGTCCAAACCCGCCCGGTAGGCGTACAGGCCGGCGGGCAGAATTGAACGATCGACGAAGCGGACCGTCGTGTCGGGATCGACGGCGGCCTCGGCCAGCGTCGTCCACGCGCCCTGGTCCGGACGGCGCTGAATCTGCACGGGCCCCGCAACCGGGCGCGACAGACGCCACGAAACATGGATCGAGTCGGGGCTCACGGCGGCGACGCCCCACTCGAACTGCGGCGGAGAGTCGGGCGCGGGAAGGTCGACATGGACCTCATCGCTCCGTATCCACGTTCCGGTCCTGATCTCGAAGGCGACGCGATAGTCGTAGGCCATGCCCGGCGTCCCGGTGGTGTCGACGAACGCGATCGAGCTGTCCGCGGCGATCACTCCATCCCGGATGTAGAACCACGGCCCGCCATCCTGGCGACGCTCCAGCCGCACCCCGTAGCCCGTCACCGAAATCGAGAATCGCCAGGCGAGATCAACGCGCCGCCCGGAGACGTCGGCCCGCAGGAGCGTCCACGTCGGCGGCGGCACTGCGTTCGAGATCCAAGCCACGACTGAGTCCGCGATCGCGGGATTCGTCACGTCGTGGATCTCGAAGCGCAGGCTGTCGACCCCTGGCGCGGCGGTGTCGGGGACGGCAACCTGGACCGGGACGCCGAACTGTCCAGGAGTTCGGAATGTCACCTGTCCGCTCATCGGAAAGAACGGCCAGCTGCGGTCGGATCGAACCGTCCAGGCGTACGTGTGCGTCCCTGCGATCCCGTGCGTAACCGGGAATGCCAGGCCGAGGATCGACGCCGCAGTCCACTCCTGGGGATTCGGAGCCGTCACCGTGAGCGGGCGCGTGTACGGCCCGAGCGTCTGGTCGAAGACGCGCGTGGCGTCAGCGACGTACAGGTGGTCGCGC
>JBKJOC010000491.1:0-8057 GCA_046595725.1 Candidatus Eiseniibacteriota bacterium | reverse complement strand
GGGAGTCGCCAACCATCGCTCGATCGCCTGGGGCATCGCCCTGGAGCTGGCCGCGCGCGGGGCGCGCCTCTGCCTGACCTACCAGGGGGAGCGCTTCAAGGGCACGCTCGAGAAACTAGCCCTCGAGGCCGGCCTCAAGGATCCGCTCCTGCTCGCCCTCGACGTCTTGGATGACGCACAGATGGACCAGGCGTTCGCCACCATCAAGCAGGAAATGGGGAGCCTCGACGCGCTGGCGCATTGCATTGCGTTCGCCCAGCGCGAGGATCTCGAAGGCAATTTTCGCGACACCAGCCGCGAGGGCTGGCGGCTCGCGCTCGAGGTCAGCGCCTACTCGCTGCTCGCGCTCGCGCGGCGCGCGACCCCGCTCATGGAAGGCAGGAGCGGGGCGATGATCGCCCTTTCCTACCTCGCCGCGGAGCGGGCGGTTCCCAATTACAACGTGATGGGTACGGCCAAGGCGGCGCTCGAGCAGTGCGTGCGCCAGCTCGCGCTCGAGCTCGGGCCGCTCGGCATTCGCGTCAACTGCATCTCCGCCGGCCCGATCGCCACCCTGTCAGCGCGCGGAATCGCAGGTTTCACGCGCATGGTCGGCGAGACCGCTGAGAGGGCGCCGTTGAAGCGCAACGTCACGCTCGTGGACATCGGCCGGACCGGCGCCTACCTCCTGTCGGACCTCTCGAGCGGCGTCACCGGCGAGACCATCTACGTCGATTGCGGCTACAACATCGTGGGGGTGTGAGCTTGCCCCAGGCCGCGCGCGACACGGCGCGCAAGCTGCTGGTCGACCGCCTGGGCCCGATCGGGCCCTCCCTGCGCGAGAACGAGCCGATGAACGCCCACACCACGCTGCAGATCGGCGGTCCGGCCGACTGGTTCTTCGAGGCCCGGCAGGCCGAGGACGTTCCGCGCGCGCTCGGCGCCGCGGCCGAGGCGGGATTGCCCATCTTCGTGCTCGGCGGCGGATCGAACCTGCTCGTCAGCGACGACGGCTTCCGCGGCCTCGTGCTCCATGTCGCGTGTGACCAGGTGCGCTTTGATGCCGATGACAGCGTCGCGACCGTCGAGGCCGGCAAGGACTTCCTCGAATTCATCCACCTCTGCCGCGACCGCGAGCGGGCGGCGCTCGAGTTCGCCGCTGGCGTCCCGGGGGACATCGGCGGCGCGATCCACGGCAACGCCGGGTGCTACGGCCACTCGATCAGCGAGTTCGTGATGGATGGCGTGCTGGCGCCCAGGGACGGCTCGCCCGCGTTCACCGTGGGCAACGACTGGTTTGACTTCGAGTACCGTGAATCGCGGCTCAAGAAGGAACAAACACACGTGCTGGTCGAGAGCCGCCTCAAGCTCACGCCCGCCCCCCGGGCCGACATCCAGGCCGTGATCGACGACAAGCTGGGTGAGCGCCGCGTCAAGCATCCGCAATGGCGCACCGAACCGACCGCCGGCAGCTACTTCAAGAACCTCCCGGCGCCCTCGCCCGGCGAGCATCGCGTGCCGGCCGGCAAGGTACTCGACCAGGCCAACGCGCGCGGGCTGCGGGTGGGCGACGCGATGGTCTTCGCCAGGCACGCCAACATCATCGTCAATGCGGGGCACGCCACGGCGCAGGAAGTCCTCACGCTGGGCGAGGTCATGAAGCGCCGCGCGCACGCGATCTCGGGCATCTGGCTCGAGGAAGAGGTCCTGTTCGTGGGCCCGCGCCCCGCGCTGCTGCCGCACCCGGAACTGGACGGCTAGCGTCCCCCGGCTGAAATCCGCTATTCTGGGCCAAGACCACACCCAAATCCGACGCCTCGAGCCGACCGGGCCGCCCGCCGCGCGCCCCTTAAAGGAGATCACCGTGCCGGAAGTGAAAGCTGGACTGGAAGGAGTCGCCGTCGGCGCCACCGCCATCTCCGATGTTGATGGCATCGCGGGCAAGCTGATCTACCGCGGCATCGACATCCACGAGCTGGCGACGAAGTCGACTTTCGAGGAAACCGCCTGGCTGATCTGGTTCGGCAAGCTCCCGACCCCCGCCCAGCTGGCGGACCTCAAGGCGAAGCTGGCGAAGGAAGCCCCGGTCGACCCGAAGGTGATCGAGGAGCTGAAGCGCATCCCAAAAGGCGTCACGCCCATGGACGCGCTGCGCACCGCGGTCTCGCTGCTCCACCACTACGACCCCGACCGCGACGACAACTCGATCGAGGCCTCCCAGAGGAAGGCGATCCGCCTGACCGCCCAGACGGCCACGGTCACCGCCGCGATCGAGCGCCTGAGGAAGGGCAAGGACGCGGTTGCGCCCGACCCCACGCTCTCCTACGCCGCGAACTTCATCTGGATGCTCAACGGCGAGCAGCCGCACGAGACCGCGACCCGCTCGCTCGACATCGCGCTCATCCTGCACGCCGATCACGGCTTCAACGCCTCGACCTTCGCGGCGCGCGTCATCACCTCGACCCTGACCGACATCCACTCGGCGATCACGGGCGCGGTCGGATGCCTCAAGGGCCCGCTCCACGGCGGCGCGAACGAGGCGGTCATGAAGACCCTGCTGTCGGTCGAGAAGCAGATCAACAAGGGCGAGATCAAGGACATCGAGGAGTGGACGAAGAAGGCGCTCGACGACAAGAAGCTGCTCATGGGATTCGGCCACCGGGTCTACAAGACCGAGGATCCGCGGGCGACCCACCTGAGGCGCATGTCGAAGGAACTGTGCGCCCAGGCGGGCCAGCCGCACTGGTTCGAGTGGTCGTCGAAGATGGAGGAGATCGTCAAGAGCGAGAAGGGCCTGAACCCGAACGTCGACTTCTACTCGGCGTCGGTCTACTACGTGCTCGGGTTCCCGCCCGACATGTACACCTGCCTGTTTGCGGTCGCCCGCATGAGCGGCTGGACGGCGCATGTGATCGAGCAGCTCGGCAACAACCGGATCATCCGGCCCGAATCCGAGTGGATCGGCCAGAACAACGTTCCCTACATTCCCATCGGGGAGCGTGGCTAGGAGCTAGGCGGCCTCATCGAGCGTGTGATCGCGCAGCACCCCGTCGAGCCGGGCGCGGTCGGCGCGGGCCTCATCGTGGCGTTCGTGGCGTTCGTACCAGTCGGCGCGCGTGCGCAGGAGCCCGGCATCGTCGGGATCGAGCGCCGCGGCCCGCGCGAACGCGGCCTCCGCCTCGCTGCCCTCCCCCAGCCGATCGAACACTTCCGCCAGCGCGGTCTGGATCTCGCATGAGTCGAGCCCGTCGGCCAGCACGCGCTCGTAGCCGGCGCGGGCCTCGGCCCAGCGATGCTGCTCGAAGCGCACCCGCGCCAGGTTGAGTGCGGCCCGGGTGTAGCGCGGGTTCGCGGCCAGGGCGGCGCTCAGCTCGTTCCCCGCCTGCTCGAGGTCCCCCCGGTCCAGGTAGAGCAATCCCAGGTGGAAACGCACGTCGGCGTAATGGGGCGCGACTTCGCGCAGGATCTCGAACTGCGTCACGGCCTCGCGCGCGCGGCCGTGGGACCCGAGCCAGAGCGCCAGTTCCTTGCGCGCCCTGCGATGCTGGGGGTTCGCCGCCACGGCGCGCTCGAGGCAGGGCAGCGAGCGATGCGGCTCGCCAGCCGCCTCGTGGTGCGCGGCTAGATTGACCCAGAACGAGGGCAGGTCGAGCGAAAGCGTGAGCGTCCAGTCGACCAGTGCCCGGCTGTCGTTGAGGTCGCCATCCTTCTGGCACCAGCGCGCGGTGTGCGCGCAGACGTCGGCGAACTGCGGATTGAAGGCATAGGCCGCGCGCCAGCGATCCCACGCCAGAGCGCCGCCCGCGCACTCGCGCCCTTCGTCATGCGGCGCCTCGAGCAGATCGGCCGAGGCGAAGGCGCCGCGCAGCGCCGGATCGGAGCAGGTGACGTCCTCGACCAGGAGTCTTGACTCGCTCGAGCGGCCGAGGGCCGCCAGGAGCCACATCCGGTCGAGCAGGTGCGCCGCCTCGTAACGGCCCTGCGGCGGCATGCTCGACATTACCAGCGCGCGCTCGAGCGACTCGAAGCGCGCGATGGCGAAGAGCTGGAGGTGATGGCGCACGCCCGGGTGAAGCCTCAGCAGCTCCGCGCTGTGCTCGAACCGCCGCCAGGCCAGGCCGTCGCCCGAGGCGATCGCGCACCAGGCACGGTTCTCGAGCGCCCCGAGGAATCGCGGGTTGATCGCGAGCGCGCGCTCGAAGCACGACGTCGCCTCCTCGATCGCCCCGATGGTCGCGAAGTAGAGACCCATGCGGTTCCACAGGTCGGGATAGGCCGGGGTGTCCCGGGTGCGGCGCTCGAGCAGGCGCGCCGCGCCCTCAATCGCCGGCGCGAACGGCGCGGGCGCGAGCGGGAACGGCGCGATGGCCGTCGGAATGTCGGGGCGAGGCTCCATACGCGCGCATTATCGGCAGGGGTTTCCCGGGGCTTGACCATCAACTGGCCCGGGGCCCGGGGTCATCGATACGCCCGACCCCGGGCCGGCACGGAAGGCCGAGGTCCGGCAGGGTTGCAAGCGCCTGGGCGGGATCGGTGCTCATCGGATCCTCAGCGCTTGGGCTTCAACTGTTGCGAGAAGAACTCATCGATCTGTTTCCAGGCCGCCTTCGCCTGCTCCTCCCCGGCCGGCGAACCCGCATCGCGCAGGAACGCATGGCCCACGCCAGGAAAGACGTGGACCGCGCTGCCCCGCTTCCCCCACTTCTTGAGCGCGATGGCGAGCGGCCCGGTCTGGTCGGGGCCGATGCCGCGGTCCTCCGCGCCGAAGATGCCGAGCAACGGCGCCTTGAGAGTCTTGAGACGCCCTGGTGAAGTCTCGGGCGAGCCGTAGCACATGACGACGGCGTCGAACGGTCCCTTGTCGAGCGCGGCGAGTTGGGCGAGCCGGCCGCCCATGCAAAAACCAATCGCCCCCACCCGTTCGGAATCAAGATCCTTGCGAGCCTTCAGATACGTCGCAGCGGCCCTTATGTCCTGCCGCGCGCGCGCATCAGGCAGACCCCTCATGAGTTCGTGCGCCAACTCGGAATCGGTCGCGATCCGGCCCCGATAGAGGTCGGGTGCGAGTGCTACATAGCCCTGTGCGGCATAGCGATCCGCCACTCCTTTGACCCAATCTGTGAGTCCCCACCACTCCTGCACCAGGACGATGGCCGGGGCTCCCTTCGCCCCGCCCGGGGGAAGAGCAAGATAGGCTTGGATCCTCTCTTTGCCAGACTTCACGAAAACCATGCTGCCCGCCGCCCGCGCCGCCCCTGCGGCACCCATTCCCGTCACCAACAGGAGAGTCAGCGTCACGATCGAAGCTCGGAGATTCATCATCCGGGTTCGCTCCTCAGACCAGGTCAGCGCAGCCGGACGATGCGGCTCCGGTCGATCCCGGAGTCCACGCGCAACTCGATGAAGTAGATCCCCGCGGCAACCGAACGGCCCCGGTCGTCGGCACCGTCCCAATTGGAGGCGTTCGCTCCCGCCGGGAATTCCTGCCGGGCGAGCCGTCGCACGTGCCTGCCAGCCACATCGAAGACGTCGAGCTGCGCCACGGCGCGGGCAGGAAGCGTGAAGGCGACCGCCGCCCGCGAGCGCACGGGATTCGGCGCTACGCGTACGATGCGGGCCAATGCGATCGTTCCGGCGTCGACGCTGGTCGTGGTTCCCCCGGTACGAAAGTCGTACTCCCCGCTGACGCGCGACTCGATCGACATCCAGCGCGAGCGCGGGAAATATGGAGAGCGGGTGCGGGTGCGCGAGCGCACTCGCGACGTCGTCGCCTTGAAGGGCGCGGGCAGGCTGTACGACGTCGTACCCGTGCTACCGAGCGAGCCGGGCGGTCCCGTGATGGATCCAGTCGCGTAACGATTGAGCAGGCCAGTAAAGGCATTGCCCTGGAGCACCACTTCGTTCTCAACGTCCACCCGATCCCGGCCGGCGGCGGTGCGCAGCGTCTGCCCCACGCCGTAGTTGGTCTGGTTGTCGAGCAGTGCTGGGGGCGAGCGATAGATGCCGCCGAAGTTGGCCTCGGTCTCAAAGAGTTGCTGCGGAGTTCCCTCACCACCGCCGAACTTCACGAGGACACGCCCGGTGCCACCCGGGGCGCCCGCGACCAGGTCGGCGAAACCATCCAGGTTCACGTCCGAGAGCGGCGCGAGTGCCGTGCCGAGGAGGTTTCCGGCGACCTCGGACTCGTAGAGGAGGTCGGGCGAAGGCAGCGTCGATTGCTGCAGCAGTCGCCGGCCGTGGAACACGAGAATGCGGCCTTCTGCCCCCTGGCCGTTCGTGAAACCTGGTTCCCCCACCATCACGTCCGCCCTGCCGTCCCCGTTGAGATCGCCTCCACCGCCGACCGAGAACCCGGCTTGTGCACCGTCGGGGCCGGAGTACGTCCAGTAGGGAGTTGCTGGCTGGACACGGCCGCGGGAACCGCGATAGGCGAACACCATGCCGCGCGAGAGGTTGTCGCGTGGGGAACCGACGATCAAGTCCCCCACGCCGTCGCCATCGATGTCACCCACCCCCGCGACGTGGGAGAACGAATCCCGTGGCGGCGACGCGGTCAGCGTCCATCCCGGGGCGGAGGTCAGTCCTGTCGGCCCGCCAAACCAGACCTCGACGCGCGCGCTACCGACTGGCACGGACTCGGCGCTGATCGCGACATCGCTGTAGCCGTCGGCGTCGAGATCCCCCACGAGCGCGACGTCAGTGCCGAACCTCTCGCCCGCCGCCGTCCCGCTGCGCGACCAACTGGCAGCGCCAGGGCCCGACGCGCCTCCCGGGTAGAACCACACCTTCCCGCAATCGACTGCCGTCGGCGAGTCCCAGTCCGGTGCTGCGATCAAGACGTCGTGGTAGCCGTCTCCGTTGACGTCGCCGCGGCCGGCGACCACCCGGCCAAAGGCCTCGGACGCCTGGTCGCCCGCCGCGACCCACGGCGAGACCGAGGGACCTGCTGAGCCTCCGAGGTAGAGGGTCACCTTTCCGCGATCTGGGGCACCACCTCCATCGAACAAGGGCGAGGCGATCAAGAAGTCGGTCCAGGTGTCGCGATTGACATCTCCGGCGTCCACCACGCGAAAGCCGAAAAGCTCGTCGGGCTCCGTCCCCGTGTAGGTGTGCGCGGCGAAGGTCTTGATCGAGCCCCACTGGGCATGACGCAGCTCGACCCTCCCCTCCAGGCTTGGCCCCGCGACCGGTTCGCCGATGAGCAGGGCCGGGAAGAGATCGCTCTCGACATGCGGCAGGACAGCGATCGCCCTGCCGTAGTCGGTGCCCGATCCGGTCGCGGACAGTGGCGTGTTGCCGGCAACGACGGGCGGGCTCGCGCTTCCGAGGTAGGAGAAGACCGCGCCCTGCCCGAAATCGCCCGACCCCGAGAAGGTCGGTGAACCCACGAGAACCTCGGAATAGCCGTCGGCGTTGAAGTCCCCGCCCGTGGCAATCACCGCCGCGTAGCCGGCCCCGGTTTCGAAACCGGAAAGCGTCGAATCGAGATTGGGGCCCAGCCTGCCGCCGATCGCGACCAGAACCTCTCCCGTCTCGGCCTCCGGTACGGGGTAGCGCTCGCGATCGATCAGGACGTCCGCGTAACCGTCGCCGTCGACGTCTCCCGCGGTGGCGACCTGGGTTCCCATGCGCTGGTCCGAGTCGAGGCCATCGATGCTCAGGATGGGCGCGGCGACGATGCCAGTGGCCGAACCGGCATAGATGTTGGCGTGGCCCGTGCGTCGGATGAAATTATCGTTGGCGCCCGGGGATCCGATCACGATGTCAGCGTAGCCGTCGCCATTCACATCCCCGGCATTTGCCACGGACGAGCCCGTGGCCATGCTGTCGGCGGTGCCGCCGATCGTCGCCAGCGCCGTGCCGATCCCACCGGCGTTCCCGCGGTAGAGCCATGCCTTCCCGGATCCGACGTTGCCTGCACCTGATGCTCCAGGCGCCCCGACAAGGATGTCCGCGAAGGAGTCGGCGTTGACATCGCCTGCGCCGCTGACCGCGGCGCCGAGATGCGCGTCTGCCTGGTTGCTCTCGAGCGTGAAGACAGGATTCGCTCCCAGTCCCCCTGCGGACCCGAGGTAGAC
>JBKJOC010000054.1:0-14644 GCA_046595725.1 Candidatus Eiseniibacteriota bacterium | reverse complement strand
GCGCACGGACTCGACCCGACTGGCGGGGGAGGCTGTCGCCGAGCTGCGCGACTGGATCGGGCGCTCCTACGGCCAGGAGTACCTGCCGGAGAGCCCGCCCGTATACGGCAAGCGCGCCGGCGCGCAGGACGCGCACGAGGCGATCCGGCCGACCAGCGTGCTGCGCACGCCCGAGAGCGTCCGCAAGTACCTGACCGACGAGCAGGCGAAGCTCTACCAGCTGGTGTGGTCCCGCGCTGTGGCGTCGCAGATGAACCCCGCCCGCTACAAGGCCACGTCGATCGATGTCGGCGTGGGCCGGATCGGCCTCAAGGCCACGGGATCGGTGCTGGTGTTCCCGGGGCACCTGCGGGCCTACGGCGAGACCGACGAGGAGCGCTCCTCGCGCCTGCCGCCGCTGGCGGTCGGGCAGAAGCTGCGCCTGGTCGACCTGCATCCCGAGCAGCACTTCACGCAGCCGCCGCCGCGCTTCACCGAGGCGACGTTGGTCAAGGCGATGGAGGAGTTGGGCATCGGCCGGCCGTCGACCTACGCGACCATCATCACCACGATCACCGGCCGCGACTACGTCAGCCGCGACGGCGGGCGGCTCACGCCGACCGAGCTCGGGATGGCGGTCTCGAAGCTCCTGGTGCGGATGTTCCCGGACGTGTTCGACGTCGACTTCACGCGCCGCATGGAGGAGGAGCTCGACCGCATCGAGACCGGCGAGGACGAGTGGCACACGGTGATCCGCGAGTTCTACAAGCCGTTCAAGGCCGACCTGGACCGCGCCTCGGCGGACAAGAAGGCGCTGCGCTCGAGCCTCGAGGAGAAGACCACCATCCTGTGCGAGGAGTGCGCGAAGGAGGGCCGCGGCGAAAGCTGGCTGGTGCGGCGCTTCGGGCGCAACGGCCCGTTCTACGCCTGCCCGAACTATCCCGAGTGCAAGTACACGCGTCCGGTCGACGACTCGGAGATTCCCGAGGACCTGGGCGAAACCTGCCCCGAGTGCAAGGAGGGTGCGCTCCAGGCGCGCACCGGGCGCTACGGCCGCTTCGTCGCCTGCTCGCGCTACCCGGCGTGCAAGTTCACGCGTCCGCTCGGGCTCGGCGTACCGTGCCCGATCGACGGCGGCCAGGGCGAGCTGGTCGAGCGCCGCTCCAAGCGCGGCAAGACGTTCTACTCCTGCAACCGCTACCCGGCGTGCGAGTACGCGACATGGGATCGCCCGGCCCTGGGGCACCCGTGCCCGGCATGCGGCTTCGCGTTCCTCTCCGAGAAGAACTCGAAGAAGAAGGGGGCCTACTACAAGTGCCAGAAGTGCCAGCACGAGGAAGAGGCCGAGCAGCCGGGCGGCCAGGCCGCGAGCGCGTGAGCATGCGCGCGGCTCTGGACGATTTCCTGGTCCACCTCGAAGGCGCGCGCCGACTCTCGCCGCGCACGGTCTCGGCGTACCGCTTCGAGATCGAGCGCCTGTTCGACCTGCTCGCCGGAGGCCCGGTGAGGCCGGTGCCGCCCGCGCGCTTCACGCCCGAGGCGCTGGCCGAAGTCCTGGCCCGGTTGGCGCGCCGCGGGCTCGCTGCCTCGTCGCAGGCGCGCGCGGTCGCGGCCTGGCGCACCTTCTCACGCTTCGTCTCGGAGAGCGGCGTCGCACCCGACGCGGCGAAGAGCCTGCCCCTGCCGCGGCGGCCGCGGCGCCTGCCGCGCACGCTGCCTTCGAACGAGCTCAACCGCGCGCTCAGCGCGCTGCCCACCGCGACGCCGGCGGAGCGCCGCGACCGCGCGATGCTCGAACTGCTCTACGGCTCGGGCCTGCGCCTGTCGGAGGCCCTTGGGCTCGACCTCTCGCACGTCGACTGGGGCGGCCGCACGCTGCGCGTCACCGGCAAGGGCGATCGCGAGCGCATCGTGCCGTTCGGCGCCCACACCAAGGTCGCGCTCCTGGCGATGCTCAAGGATCGCAAGGGGAAGGCAAAGGGCGCCTCCGACGAGCCGCTCTTCCTCGGGCCTGGCGGGCGCAGGCTCTCTCCGCGCACGGTGCAGCGCGCGGTCGGCCAGAGCCTGGCCGCAGTCGCCAGGGCGACCGGCGTCAGCCCGCACGCGCTCCGGCACTCGTTTGCCAGCCACCTGCTCGATGCGGGAGCGGAACTGCGCGCGATCCAGGAACTGCTCGGACACGCTTCGCTCGGCAGCACGCAGATCTACACCCAGGTCAACCCGCGGCGCCTGCGCCGCGCCTACGAGAAAGCCCATCCGCGGGCCTGAGCCCGGGAGATCCCCATGCTGCGCGAAACCGCTCCGCGATTCCGCTCGACCACGGTCCTCGGCTGCGTCCGGGGCGGCCATGCCGCACTCGGCGCCGACGGACAGGTGACGATGGGGGACGTGGTGATCAAGAGCAAGGCGCGCAAGATCCGCCTGCTCGGGGAGGGCCAGGTCCTCGCGGGCTTCGCCGGCGCAGCCGGGGATGCGCTCACGCTGCTCGACAAGCTCGAGGAACAGGTCAAGCGCTACCCGGGCCAGCTCGAGCGCGCGTGCGTCGCGCTGGTCAAGGAGTGGCGCACCGACCGCACGCTCCAGCGGCTCGACGCCACGCTTGCCTGCCTCGACCGCAAGAAGGGCCTGATCGTCGCCGGCTCGGGCGAGATCGTGGAGCCCGACGACGGGCTGATCGCGATCGGTTCGGGCGCGGCGTTCGCTCTCGCCGCGGCGCGGGCGCTGACGCGGCACACCAGGCTCGCCCCGGATGCGCTGGTCAGGGAGTCGCTCAAGATCGCAGGCGAGATCTGCATCTATACCAACCTCGAGATCGAACTGGAGACCCTGTCGTGATCCAGCCGCGTCTCAAGTCGACGCGCGGCGGCGGGGGTCAGGCCGGCGGCGGACGCTCGGGGGGCCCGCGCTCGGGCCCGGCCAAGGCGCGCGCGCGCGGCAAGCGCCCGGCGCCCGCGCGCGATCCGGTCCGGCCCGCCGACGAGGACGAGGTTTCCGAGCTCACCCCGCGTGAGGTCGTCGCCGAGCTGGACAAGTACGTGATCGGACAGGCAGCCGCCAAGAAGGCGGTCGCCATTGCGCTGCGTAACCGCTGGCGGCGCTGGCGCATCGACGACGACATCCGCGACGAGATCCTGCCCGCGAACATCATCCTGATCGGCCCGACCGGTGTCGGGAAGACCGAGATCGCCCGCCGCCTGGCGCGCCTCGCGCAGGCGCCGTTCGTCAAGGTCGAGGCCTCGAAATTCACCGAGGTCGGTTACGTCGGGCGCGACGTCGAGTCGATGGTGCGGGACCTGGTCGAGCTGGCCATCAACATGGTGCGCGAGGAGCACACCGACGACGTCGAGGACGAGGCCTGGGACCGGGTCGATGAGCGCCTGCTTGACCTGCTGCTGCCGCCGCGCATGGCGAGCGCCGCGGATGCCAAGGCGACGGCCACCCCGCGTCGACCCGACCCGGCCGCCCGCCGCGCCCGAGCCACGCGCGCCAAGCTGAGGCGCCAGCTGCTCAAGGGCGACCTCGAGGAGCGCATGGTCGAGATCGAGGTCCAGACCCGCGCCACGCCTCCGCCCGAGCTGATGTCGCACCTTCCGCTCGACGACGTCGAGCAGGGACTGTCCGAGTTCCTCGCCGAGTCGCTGCCGCCGCGCCGCAAGCGCCGCAAGGTCCCGATCGCCGAGGCGCGCGAGATCCTGTTCCAGGACGAGGTCGGCAAGTTGCTCGACATGGACAAGGTGATCGCCGAGGCGCTCGACCGCGCCGAGAACACAGGCATCGTGTTCCTCGACGAAATCGACAAGGTCGCCGCGCCCAAGGGCGAGGGCCGCCAGGGTCCAGACGTCTCGCGCGAGGGCGTGCAGCGCGACCTCCTGCCGATCGTCGAGGGCACGAACGTTCCCACGCGCTACGGCATGATCAAGACCGACCACGTGCTCTTCATCGCCTCGGGCGCCTTCCACCAGACCAAGCCCTCGGACCTCCTGCCGGAGCTGCAGGGCCGCTTCCCGATCCGTGTCGAGTTGCAGTCGCTGACGGAGGACGACTTCGTCCGCATCCTGACCGAGCCCGAGAACGCGCTGCTCAAGCAGTACAAGGCGTTGCTCAAGGCCGACGACTGCCGCCTCGCGTTCGACCCCGGCGCAGTGCGCGAGATCGCCTCGATCGCCACGCGCGTCAACGCCTCGGCCGAGAACATTGGCGCGCGCCGCCTGCACACCGTGCTCTCGACGCTGCTCGAGGATGTGCTGTTCGAGGTGCCGCACCCGCGACGGAAGTCCGTGCGCATCACGCGCGAGGACGTGCGCAAGCGACTCGCGCACGTGCTGCAGGATCCGGACCTGACGCGCTACATCCTCTAGGCCGTGCGCCGCCTCCGCCTCGCGCTCCTGGTCGTGCTCGCCGTCTCCTCCGGTTGCGCGCGCAAGCTGCCGCCCACGGGAGGCCCGCGCGATGTCGTCGCGCCGACGCTGCTGGCGACCGAGCCCGACTCGGGCGCGACCGGCGTGGCGGCGAACGCCACGCTCCGGATCGTGTTCAGCGAGATGATGGACCGCGCCAGCGTGGGCGAGAACGTGGTGCTCGGCCCGGGCGTTCGCAACCTGAAGGCGAAATGGGAGAATGGGCGCACGCTCGCGCTCGTCCCCGACCCGCCGCTGGGCGCGGACCGCACCTTCACGGTGATCATCCCGCCCGGCGCGCGCGACGTGCGCGGCAATGCGCTCGACCGCGCATTCACGGTTCACTTCACCACAAGGGCGGCGTTTCCGCCCGGGCGGATCCAGGGCATGGTGGTGGGGCAGGGCCTGGCGGCGGACGGCGTCTACGTCTGGGCCTACCGCGAAGACCTCGGACGGCACCCGGATTCGACGGCATTCGACATGGACGCGCTCGGCCAGGCCCGCGGCGGTGGGCTCTTCGACCTGCCCGGGCTGGCGATCCCCGGCACCTACCGTCTGTATACCTTCGCAGACCGAAACCGGAACCGCTCGTTCGAGCCCGGCGTGGACCTTTTGACACGATCCGACAGCCTGGTGGCGTTGACCCCGGACTCCCCGCGCGCCGCACTCGTCCGGATCCGCGCGCTCGACCCGGAGGCCGTGGCCCGGGTCGAAGGCGCTGTGATAGACTCGCTCGCGCCCGGCACTGCGGACCTGCGGGTGGAAGCCCGCGGGGTGCCGGTCGACACTGCGATCGCGGCGGATCGAGTTCCGGTCGTGATCGTGGACGTGATGAGCGGGCGTTTCGTCGGCAGCCTGCGGTCCGGTCGCTGGCGGCTGGTTGCCTTTCGCGACCTTGATGGCGACCGCACGCGCTCCCCGACGGAACCGGTGTCGGCGCCCGTGGAGATCGACGTCGAGCCCGGCGGGTCCGCTAAGGAAATCAACCTGGTCCTTCAGCCCGCGCCCCCCGGAACGGAGCCCCCCCGGTGAACGTCGAACCTGTCCCGTTCTTGAAGATGCACGGGGCCGGAAACGATTTTGTCGTGATCGACCGGCGCGTGACCACACCGCCCGGCGACGGGGCGGAGTTCGTGATTGCGATCTGCGACCGCCAGCGTGGCGTCGGCGCCGACGGTGTGTTGTTCCTCGATGCGGGGTCGGACGGACTCGACTTCCGCATGCGCTACTACAATCGCGACGGTGGCGAGGCGGACCTGTGCGGCAATGGTGCACGTTGCCTCGCAGCCTTCGCGACCGCGCGTGGCCTGGGCAAGGACGGCCGCGTCCGCTTTGCCTCGGCGGCGGGCACGCACGAGGCCTTTGTGCGGGGCAAGGACGTCGACCTCCTGCTGGGGGACGTCGCGGCCCCGGCGCTCGGGCGCGCGTTCGACACGCCGGGTGGTCGGGTCGAAGGCGACCTGGTCACGGTCGGTGTGCCGCACGTCGTGATCGAGTCGCCGGATGTCGACGCGATCGACCTCGCCGCCTTCGCGCCGGCCTTGCGGGCGCATCATTCGCTCGGCGAGGCGGGCGCGAATGTGGATGTGGTCACGGTGACCGGCCCGTCGAGCGGGCGCCTGCGGACGTTCGAGCGCGGTGTCGAGGGCGAGACGCTGGCCTGCGGCACCGGCGCGGTGGCGACGGCAGCGGCGCTGGTGGCGCGCGGGCGCGCGCGCGCGCCCATCGCGCTCGAGGTCGCCAGTGGTGAGATCCTCACGGTTTCCTTCGGCCCGTCGGACGGCGACACCTTGCGCGCCGCGACGCTGTCCGGACCGGTGCATGTGAGTTTCGAGGGAGTCTATTTCAGGTCCTGATCGAAGTCCCCCCTTCGATTCGTTTCGGGCAGCCCCACTGGGGCCGACGCAGTCCGGGATCCTCCATGATCGATCGCCTCGCGCGCCTCGGCGTGCGAATTCGGCGCGCGCTCGCGCGCCATGCTCTCGCCCTCGCGGGCGCCTGCGCGCTCCTGGGCGCGGCGACGCCCGCGCGCGCCACGGTCTATAACAGCTTTGACTTCGAGACCCCGTCCTACGGCGCCCCGGGGCGACGCTTGTCGGACCACCAACTGCTCAAGCAGGGCGCGCTCTGGCACCTGTTCTACACCGAGCTCTCGAGCGCGCAGAACCCGTTCGACCGGATCGGTCATGCCGTGAGCAACGACCTTGTCCACTGGAGCGAACGCCCGACCGTGATCACGGCCGGCGGGAAGTCCTGGACGATGGGCGGGACATGGGCGCCGCACGTCGTGGCCGCGCCCGGCGGGGGGTGGGTTCTCTTGTTCACGGGCGAGGCCGAGTCGGGCTCCGAGGCGATCGGCGCGCTGACCAGTGGGGACCTCGACACGTGGATGCTCTCGCCCGAGAACCCGGTGTTCGTGCCCTCGACCTCGTGGGCGCGCTGGAGTCCCGACAGCTTCTGTGACTGCCGCGACCCGTTCGTCTGGTTCGAGAACGGCGTCTACAACATGATCTTTACTGCCGAGACGCTCAACCCCAAGCATCCTGCGCTCGGCCGCGCAGAGTCGCTCGACCTGATTCACTGGGTGGATCAGGGACCCTTCGCCGTCGACAGCCTGAACGGCGCCCAGCCCTCGCTCGAGAGCGCGAGCCTCGTGTTCGGGGCGGGCCGGGTCGAGCTCCACCTGACGCGTACCCACGCGCAGATGCTGGTCGCTGCGACCTCGGCCGGACCCTGGGACTTCACCCGGCTCGTCGACATCGACTCCCGGGGCGGGGCGGGGGAGTTCGCGGCCGACGGCAACGTCCGGATCTTCTCGCGCCTGCGCTACGACCTGTGCCAGGAAACGACCACGGTGATCGTGATCGACACCGTTGCCGCAACCCCGGCCGGCTACAGTGTACCCGGGCCGCCAAAGCTCCCATCAAGCTGGCTGGTCGACGGCGACGCCTTTGTGGCGCAGCCGGTCTACGCCGACGGGCCGAAGCTGCGCGGCGACACGCCGGCCCTGCCCTCGGGTCTGCGCTGGCTTGCAACCGGGGAGATCCTGCGCCAGCCCGGCGAGAGCCCGACCTGCGTCTCGCCTGCGATCGGTTCGCGCGTCGGGGTTGCGCGCTCCCCGCGCTTCACGCTGCTGGGCGACCTGCTGGCGTTCCGGCTCGCCGGCAAGGCGCAGGTCGACTCGCTGCGCCTCGCGCTGTTCGACGATTGCACGGGACTGGAGCTCCAGCGCGCGGCCGCGCCCGGGACGAACGCGCTCACTCCGATGTCGTGGACCAATACGGGGCGGCGCGGCTGGGCAGTGCGGCTGGTGCTGACCGACTCCTGCTCCAGCCCGGACGGCGTGATCGGGCTCGACGCGGTCCAGGACAGTGCGGCCGGTTCGCCCGCGCCGCCATTGATGCCCTTGATCGACGAGACTGCGCCCCTGGGGGGTGAGAACCTGAACCCGGGATCGAACACCACGATCCGATGGACGGGATCAAGCTCCGCCGGCATCGACTCCTTCCTCGTCCTGCTCTCCTACGACGATTTCGCGAGCGCGCCGATCCGCCTCGCGAAGCGCAACAGCAACCAGTTTTCGTACAACTGGACGGTGCCGGCGGGCCCGCAGTTCAATGCCCGAGTGCGGGTCGTCCTCTTCGCGAAGAACGGCATTCACACCTGCGACCAGTCGGGCCCATTCAGCATCGGCGCGGCGGTCGACGTGGAGGACCCACGCCCGCCTGCGCTCGCGCTGTCCGCCCGCGCGCAACCCGGACCCGCTCCGGTCTTCGAGTGGAGCGCGCCACCCGGGCAGCGGGCGACGCTGGTTCTCTACGATGTCAGGGGCCGTCGAGTGCGCCGGCTCCACGACGGACCCGGCATGGCGCTGGCGCGCTCGCCGTGGGACGGCCACGACGATCGAGGCCGGCCGCTGCCGGGCGGGCTCTACTTCGCGCGGCTCGTCAGCGGCAATGCCAGCGCAACCGTGCGCGTGATCCGCCTCGGCCACTAGCCCCGGTTGACGGCCCCGGCGCGGGGGCGCACACTCGCCCTCCGAAACGCAGCGCCCAGGAAAACCGCCCAGGGAGGAAGCATGTTCGAGGGACTGTCGGTCGCGCTGGTCACCCCGTTCAAGGACGGCGCTCTTGACGAGGCAGCCGTCGAGCGCCTGGTCGACTTCGTCATCACGGGGGGCACCGACGTGCTCGTCGTCGCGGGCAGCACGGGAGAGGCCGTCACGCTGACGCGCGAGGAGCGACGCCGCCTCTACGCCGCGGTCCAGGGCGCGAACGGCGGCCGCGCGCGCCTGGTTGCCGGCACCGGCACGAACGTGACCAGGGACTCGATCGAGTTGACCGAGGAGGCGCGCGCGCTGGGCTACGACGGCGCCATGCTGGTCGTGCCCTACTACAACAAGCCGACCCCCGCGGGGCAGTTCGCGCACTTCAGCGCGGTGGCGCGGGCGGTCGACATTCCGCTCATCCTTTATAATGTCCCGGGCCGCACCGGCACGAACATGACGCCCGAGACCGTCGCGCGCCTGGCCGAGCTGCCGAACGTGGTCGCGCTCAAGGAGGCATCGGGATCACTCGACCAGGTGAGCGCGATCCGCGAGCTTACGGACCTCACGATCCTCTCGGGCGACGACTCGCTGACGCTGCCGATGCTCGCGATCGGCGCGCGTGGCATCGTGTCGGTGCTGGGCAATGTCGCGCCGCGCCCGCTCAAGGACCTGCTCCAGGCGTTCGAGGAAGGTCGGCTGATCGACGCGATGACCCTGCACAAGCAGCTCACTCCCCTCATGCGCGCGCTGTTCCTCGAGTCGAACCCGGGGCCGGTCAAGAGCCTGCTCGCCGACATGGGCCTGATGGCGAACGAATTGCGCCTGCCGCTCGTGCCGGTCGAACCCGCGACCGCGCAACGTGTGCGGGAGGCGGCGAAGGGCGCGGGCGTGACGCTCAAGGACCCGGTGGGGGCCACTCGATGAGCGGGCTCCCCGTGGCGATCGCCGGGGCCACGGGGCGCATGGGTTCGCTGGTTGCGCGCGCAGTCGAGGCCGCGCCGGAGCTCTCCCTGGTCGCCCGGCCGGGGCGCGGCGCGCTCGAGCTTGGATGGAACGGTGCACAAGCGCTGGGCGACTTCACGGCGCCGGACGGCACCGCGCGCCTGGCGGATCTTGCAGCCGAGCGCGGGGTAGGACTGGTAGTCGGCACGACCGGGCTGGACGAGGCCGCGCGCGCTGCGCTCGAGCGCGCCGCTCGCAAGGTCGCCGTGCTGGTTGCCCCGAACCTGAGCCTGGGGGTGGCCGCGCTCGCGCGCGCTCTCAAGGCGGCGCTCGCCGCGCTTCCGGGGTACGATGTCGAGATCGTCGAGCGCCATCATGCCGCAAAAGCCGACAGCCCGAGCGGCACCGCGCTGGCGCTGGCGCAAATTGTCCAGGACGCGCGCCCGGGCGCCGTGATCCGCCCCGGGCGGGAGGGGCGGACGGGACCGCGCCCGGGATCCGAAATCGGCATCCACTCGTTGCGCGGGGGGGCCTGGGTGGGCGAGCACGCCGTGGTCCTGGCGGGTCCGTTCGAGACCGTCGAGCTGAGCCACGTGGCGCACGACCGCGCTGCGTTCGCCTACGGTGCGCTGGCCGCGCTACGCTTCGTCGCCGGTGCGCCGCCCGGAACCTACACCCTGGAGGACGCGCTCGAGTCGCCCGGCGCCTGAGCGATCGCTCCGCCGCCCGAGTCACGCCATCATGCAACAGCGCCACATCCTCGCGTCCTGTCTCGTCTTCGCGCTGGCCTCGATGGCCGGGGCCTCCCTGTGCTGCGCGCAGGGGCTCTTCGGCCGCAACAAGATCACCTACGACCGGCGCGACTGGTTCTCGATCAAGACCGAGCACTGCGAGGTGTTCTACTACGCGGAAGAGGAAGGCCTGGCGCGCGAAGTCGCCGCCATCGCCGAATCCACGGCTGCGGAGTACGACTCGACGTTTCGCATGCGACCGCGCAAGCGGATCCCGATCCTGTCCTACGCGTCGCACCAGGCGTTCCAGCAGAGCCACGCCGCATCGGGCATGATCGGCGAGGGCACCGGCGGGCTGACCGAGCTGGTCCGCGGGCGCGTGCTGATTCCCCATACCGGCTCGACGCCACGGCTGATCTGGGTGACGCGGCACGAGCTTGTGCACGCTTACATGATCGAGAAGCTCTCGCAAATCCAGCACGCCACGCACAAGTACCACACGCCCTTCCCGCCCTTGTGGTTCACCGAGGGCCTGGCCGAGTTCATCGCGACCACCTGGGACGCGCAGGCCGAGGGCCTGATGCAGGACGCGGTCGTCACCGGCGTCGCGCTCCCGATCACCAGGAGCCTGCCGATCGAAGGCACCGTCCTCATGTACAAGGAGGGTCAGTCGTTCCTCGAATTCGTCGCGTCGAGGCACGGCGGCCGGGGCAAGGTGATGGATTTGTTCGACCACTGGACCGAGAAGCCCACGTTCGACGAGATCTGGAAGCTGACGTACGGCCAGCCGCTCGAGGAGATGGATACCGAGTGGTTCGAGGAGATGCGCCGCCGCTACTACCCCGCGGTCGCGACGCGCCGGGCGGTCAAGGAGATCGCGCGTCCCTTGACCGAGGGTCAGGACTCCTACAACCTGGCGCCCTGCGTACTCCCGCAGGCGCCGGGCGACTCCGCCGTGCGGATCGCCTACCTCAAGGCAGCGGACGGCGCGGTCGACTTGAGGCTACGTACCGAGGTTCGCGGGCGCAGGGTCTCGGACGACCGTCTCCTGCGCGGCGGATTCACCAGCAAGTTCGAGTCCTTCCACTTCTTCAAGAGCCGGCTCGGCGGCAGCCGTGACGGCCGCATCGCGATCGTGTCGCAGCGCGGGGCGCGCGACGTGCTCCACCTCTATGACATCAAGCGCCGCACGCTGACCGCGACCTGGTCGTTCCCGGGGATCGTCGGCCTGTCCTCGCCGGTCTGGCTCGCAGGCGACAGTGCGCTCGTCGTCGTCGGCCAGGCCGAATCCGGCCGCACCGACCTTTACCGCGTCCGCGCGTCCGACGGGGCGATGATCGCGTTGACGCATGACGATAGCGACGAGGAGGATCCGGCGGCCCACCCGACGCGCGGCGAGGTGGTATTCACCTCGGACCGCGAGGGCGGCAGCAAGGGCCGCTATCACCTGTTCGCACTCGACCTCGCCACCAGCGCCGTGCGCCAGTTGACTTCCGGGACGGCGAATGAGAAAAGCCCGACCTGGTCACCCGACGGGACGACGCTGGCGTTCCTCTCCGACCGCATCGGGATCGACGACCTGTGGCTGTGGAAGGGTGGCCAGGTCCAGCGCGTCTCGCGCTTCCTCGGGCCGAGCTACGACCCATCGTGGCGGCCGGACGGGAAGGCGCTGCTCTTCGCCGGCCAGGCGCGTTGGGAGTTCCACATCTACGAACTGCCGCTCTCCCCGATCGACAGCCTGTGGATCGCGGAGCCCGCCGATTCCGCCCGCGCCGGCGCGCCCAGGGTCCCGCGCGCGGAGGAGCCCGGCGAAGTCTACCGTTCGCGCTACGGGCTCGACATCGCCCAGAGCGTGGTCGCGCTCGATCCCGCGCTCGGCGCCGCCGGCGGCGGCGGCCTGATCGCGCTCTCGGACATCCTGGGCAACACCGGCTACACCTTCTTTCTGTCGAACGATGCCTCGTCGCTGGCCGGCTTGCTCGACGGCTTCGAGGTCGGCGTCACCTACTTCAACCGCGCGCAGCGGCTCAACTACGGAGTCGGCGCGTTCCGCCTGACGCGCGAGTACGATCCCGAACTTGACCTGGTGCGGCGCGAGCGACGCGTCGGCGGCTCGCTGCTGGCGGAATATCCGATCGACAAGTTCACCCGCATCGAGGGTTCGGCGGTCCTGCGCTACGCCAAGGACCACCTTCTGCGCAGCTTCGAATTCCGCGACCTCTGGTTGTTGTCGAACTTCGCGGCCTTCGTGCGCGACGATGCACGCTTCACCTACTACGGTCCCGCCGGCGGCAAGCGCATCAACCTGACGGTCGGGTACACGCGCGACCTCTCGACCGGCCAGGGCGACTCGTACACGGTCACGCTCGACGCGCGCAAGTACTTCACGATCATGCCGCAGGTGACGTGGGCGACGCGCTTCGTGACGCAGAACTCGTTCGGCGACGACCAGGAGCGCTTCTACCTGGGCGGCCCGTACAGTGTCCGGGGCTGGGACCGCCGCACCATCAGCGGCACCAAGACGGCGTTCGCCCAGAGCGAAATCCGCTTCCCGCTGCTGCGCGGCTTCCAGCTCGGCATCCCCGCGCCGTTCGAATTCCCGCAGGTCTCGGTCGCGCTGCTGGCGGACGCGGCGGTGGCGGGGGGGAAGGGGCTCACGCTCGAGCGGATCGGCAATGTGGGGGCGGGGGTGTACGTCGGCGGCGGGTACTTCCCGGTCCTGCGGTTTGATTTTGTGAAGCGTACGAACCTGATCCGGATCGAGGCGAAGACGCGGACGCGGTTCTCGATCGGTTACAACTTCTGATCAGCGCGGCCCCGGGTCGACCCGCACGTCGAACGGCGCGCTGAACCCGTCGTAGCGCGACTCGATCGTCCCGAACGAGTTGATGCGCACGAGTTCGTGCGACTGGATCGCGGTCACCCAGCACTCACCCGTGCGGTCGGCCAGCGCGAGCCCCCTTGGCCGCGGGATTCCGGACACGCGGAAGGTGCGCGCGCCGTCGTTGCGCGCCAGGACCTGCACCGCGTTTGCGGCGTCGAGTCCAACCCACACCTGGTTCCGGAACTCGTCGATGTCAATGGCATACGGGCCCTCGAGGCCGGTTGCACGCGCAAGGATCGTCCCGGTCGCCGCCACGTGCACGACCTCGCCGGCCGTGAACCGCGTCACCCAGACCGAGCCATCGAGCGCGTCGACGGCCAACCGGCGTGGATCCGATCCGACGTCGATGCTGGCGAGCAGGACGCCGGCCGCATCGACGCGCAGCAGCCGCCCCGCCCCCTGGTCGACGATCCAGGCGCCGCTCCCCGCGCGTACCGCGATGTCGCTCGGCAGGCCCAGCAGCACGGTGGCGCCCTGGACCGTACCGGTCGCGCTCCAGCGGCGCGCGCGAGGACCGAGTTCCTCGCAGATCCACGCTGTCAGGCTGGCGGGGTCGACCGCGATCGCGTTCGGCTGCGCCAGCCCGTTGAACGAGTTGAGCGGCACGCCGGCCGCGCTCCAGATCCGGACTCGGCCCTCGAGCGGCTCGGTGGCCCAGACCTGTCCCCCCGAGAGCTGGATCGAGATCCGGTTGACCGTCGAGACGCCCGAGATCGTGAACGCGCGCGCGCGCGCGTCGGGCGTGATGCGCACGACCTCGTCGGAACCGGGGTCGGCCACCCACCCGATCTCCTGCCCGGGCCGGGCCCGGAGGGCGACGCTGGTGCCCGAGACCTCGCCGCTCGGCAGGACGTAGGAGAGGCGGTACTCGTAGTCGATGTCGTTGGTCACCGCGCTGTCCTCGTAGCCGGACGCGGTGGGCGGCAGGAGCGGGCCCAGGGGCACGAACGGATCGGGGCCGACCCGCCTGCGCTCGAGCCGGAAGCCTGTCAGCTGCGCGCTGCCGGGCGCCGCCCGCCAGGCGAGCGTGACCTGGTTGTATCCTGCGAGCGCGCTGAAGCCGGTTGGTCCGCCGCCGGTCGAGGGGTTGAGCGGATCGAGAGGATTCGACCGCAGACGTCCCTCGCACCCGAGGAGCAGGAGGGTGCAGAACGCCAGCGCGCTGAGGCTAACGCCAGCGCAGCGCAAGCGCGAGTCCGGCCCGGTGAGGGTCCAAGATCGGTTCGAGGTCGAGGGAAGCTCCGCGCGCGGGGTTCGGGCGGCGGATGAATCGCCAGTAGACGCCGAGTGCGAGCGCTCCGGTGCCCGCGAGCAGCGACGCCGCCGACAAGCGATCAAGCCGGTGCGCCTCGTCGTACGCCGCGGTGATGGCGGCGGGGTCGCTGCCCTCCTGGTAGCGGTCGTAGGCGTGGTCCGCCGAGCGCTGGAGGACGAACGAACCGATGGTCAGGGCGGCGCCTGCGGCAAACGCGAAATGGGCACGCGTGTGCGAGGCCGACGGCGGCTCGGAATTCGGGTAGACGGGGACCGGGTCGGCGAGAGCGGTGCGGGCGAGCAGCAAAAAGCCCAGGAGGGCGAGCGCGGCGCTTGCGCGCGGGCTCGACGTCCTCCCGGGCCTCATGGCACGGAACTCAGGCCGGCAGCTTGGTGACGAACAGCGTCA
>JBKJOC010000502.1:0-3677 GCA_046595725.1 Candidatus Eiseniibacteriota bacterium | reverse complement strand
CAGTCGCGCAGCAGGCGCGTCGAGGAGCAGTCCTCCGCGTTGTAGCGCGCGATCTCCGTCAGCAGCGCGTCGTCGTGCGACTCGATCCAATGCTCGTAGGTCACGATCGAGGAGCCGCCGTCCTTGACCTGCGCGGTGCGCGCACCCATGTAGAAATGCTCGATGTCCTTGATCGAGTAGCTCGGATACGAGGCGCGCAGTCCCTGCCGCACGACGCGGTAGAGGTCGACCAACACCTGCCCGCGCAGCAGCTCGTCCAACTCCACTTCGCGCGTGCCATTGCGTCCGGCGAGGCGCTTGAGCGCCGTCGGCTCGTACGCCGCGTAGTGGTAGACGTGCATCGCGGGATCGGCGGCGCGGCGCGCGGTCACGAAGTCGATGAATTCCTCGAACGCCTGCTTCTCCTCTCCCTGCGAATGTCCCCACCAGGCCTGATAACCCCACTTGCCGGCGGGATCGGCGAACTCGGCGCCGAACAGGTACTCGAGGCCGCCCGGCGCGTAGGGATCGCCCTCCATGTCGAAGAACACGTCACCTTTTGAGGGCGCGGGCAGGAGCGCGAAGCCGCGCCCCGCCGCCGGTGCCAGCAACTCGAAGCAGGCCTCGCCGCCTTCGCGATGCTGCATTTGGAGGCGGGCCTGCTGCCGCAGGGCCTTCAGCGTCTCGCCCGGGATTCGCGGCACACGCTCGTCCTCGGGCAGCCTCGCGAGCGCGGCGATGGTGCGCACGCCCGCGGCCTCGAGCCGCACGACCTGCGCGCGGCGGATGTTCGCCACGCCCGAGAGGTGATCGTCGGCGAGCCAGCGCGCATCGCACGCGGGGGACCAGCGGCAGACCGCACAGTGCTCGACCGGGACGGGGTACGGGGCGTCGCCCTGGCCGAGTGCGATCGACGTCGCCAGCCGGGCGCGCAGCACACGCACGTAGGCGGCGTAGTCCCGGCACTCGAAGCTCTGACGCCCGGCCGGCTGGGCGAGCATGACGTGCATGCGCTCGGGCGCCACGCCCTGGAGGTCCTTGACCAGGTCCGAGTAGAGCGAGAGCTGGAGCAGGTAGTGCGGCTTGGTGTGGCGGCCGAGCTTGGTGTCCAGGACCTCGTAGCTCCACGCGCCGAGGTCAGAGGGCCGCTCGACCTTCTCGAGGAAGTCGGCGATCCCGAACCAGTCGCCCTGCTTGAGGACGGCCTGGTAGATCGCGGGAGCGCCGGCCTGCATGGCGGCGCGTGTGGCCTTAAGGGCCTCGGACGGGCGGTCGGGCCGATCGGCGATGCGCGTGACCGCGACACCCTTCGCCTCGAGGCCCGCCAGGTATGCAGCCTCGTGCTCACGGCCGCGGCGGACGAGCAGGTCGAGCATGGGATCGGCGCCGGCCTCGGGCGCGGCGACGAGCCCGCGCGCGCGCTGGCCCTCGAGCCAGGCGGCGGCTTCGCACTCGACGAAATCGCTCAGGTCCGATGCCGAGAAGCGGATGCCTTCGGGTCCGGCGTGCATGCGTGTTCCTCCGAATGGCGAGGCCGATCAGACGGGCTTGGCGGGACTATAACGAAAACCCCGGGGAGCTTGCGCCCCCCGGGGCTTCGCGGGACCTCCGAAACCTGGCTTCGGGGACTAGAAGTCCTCGCCGCCGTAACCGCCGCCGCCACCTGCCGGCATCGCGGCCTTGCGCTTCTCCGGGATCTCGGTGATGAGCGCCTCGGTCGTGAGCAGGAGCCCCGCCACGGACGCCGCGTTCTGCAGCGCCGAGCGGCTCACCTTGGTCGGATCGATGATGCCGGCCTCGAACATGTCCACGTACTCTTCCGTGTCCGCGTTGAAGCCGACGACCTTCTTCTCCTTCTTGACGTGCTCGACGACGACCGAACCTTCGAGGCCGGCGTTGTTCACGATCTGGCGAAGCGGCTCCTCGATCGCGCGGCGGACGATGTGGACGCCGATCTGCTCGTCCCCCGTCAGCTCGATCGCGAGCTTGTCGAGCGCAGGAATCGCGCGCAGGTAGGCGACGCCGCCGCCCGGCACGATGCCCTCTTCGACGGCGGCACGCGTGGCGTGCAGCGCGTCCTCGACGCGGGCCTTCTTCTCCTTCATCTCGGTCTCGGTCGCCGCGCCGACGTTCACCACCGCGACGCCCCCGGCCAGCTTCGCCAGGCGCTCCTGCAGCTTCTCGCGATCGTAGTCCGACGTGGTGTCCTCGATCTCGCGACGGATCTGCGCGACGCGGCCCTGGATCTCGGCCTTGGTGCCGGCGCCCTCGACGATCGTCGTGTTCTCCTTGTCGACCGTGACGCGCTTGGCGCGGCCCAGGTCCTCGAGCTTGACGTTCTCGAGCTTGATGCCGATGTCCTCGGAGACGACCTTGCCGCCCGTGAGGATCGCGATGTCTTCCATCATGGCCTTGCGGCGATCACCGAAGCCCGGCGCCTTGACGGCGCAGACCTGCAGCGTGCCACGCAGCTTGTTGACCACGAGCGTCGCGAGCGCCTCGCCCTCGATGTCCTCGGCCACGATCAGGAGCGGCTTGCCGCGCTGCGCGATCTTCTCGAGCAGCGGGAGCAGGTCCTTCATGTTCGACAGCTTCTTGTCGTAGAGGAGGATGTGGGCATCCTCGAGGGCGACCTCCATGCCTTCCTTGTCCGTCACGAAGTAGGGCGAGACGTAGCCCTTGTCGAACTGCATGCCCTCGACGATGTCGAGCGTGGTTTCGATCGACTTGGCTTCCTCGACCGTGATCGTGCCGTCCTTGCCGACCTTGTCCATCGCCTCGGCGATGATCTTGCCGATCGACGCGTCGGAGTTGGCCGAGATGCTGGCGACCTGCTCGATCTCCTTGCTGTCCTTGACCGGCTTCGAGAGCTTCTTGAGCTCGGCGATGACCGTCAGGACCGCCTTGTCGATGCCGCGCTTGATCGCCATCGGCGACGAGCCGGCGGTCACGTTCTTGAGGCCCTCGCGGAAGATGGCCTCGGCCAGGACCGTGGCGGTCGTGGTGCCGTCACCGGCGACGTCCGAGGTCTTGGAGGCAACTTCGCGCACCATCTGGGCGCCCATGTTCTGGTACGGGCCCTCGAGCTCGATCTCCTTGGCGACGGTGACGCCGTCCTTGGTGACCGTGGGCGAGCCCCACTTCTTGTCGATCACGACATTGCGGCCGCGGGGGCCGAGCGTGACCTTGACCGCCTTGGCGAGCATTTCGACGCCTTCGAGCACCGCCCGGCGCGCATCTTCGCTGAACAGCAACTGCTTTGCAGCCATGTTGAAACCTCCCTCTCGATTCGTAAACGTAGCGATCTCCCGACGGGGGAGTCGCTTAACCGACGATGGCCAGAACGTCGTCCTCGCGCAGGATCACGAACTCGTCACCCTCGATCTTCACTTCGGTGCCGGAGTACTTGCCGATGAGGATCTTGTCGCCCTTCTTGACGTCCATGGTGATGCGCTTGCCGTCCTCGGTCATGCGACCGGGGCCCACGGCCACGACCTCGGCCTGGAGCGGCTTCTCTTTGGCGGTGTCCGGGATGATGATCCCCGACTTCTTGGTCTCGACTTCGTCCACACGCTTGATGAGCAGACGGTCGGATAGCGGCTTCACGTTCATGCTTCGTTCCTCCTGACAGACGGGGGCCACGGGTTCGGGGGCCGCCGGTGATGGGGCTGGTGTCCGGTGCGACTGCCCGCGGCGCG
>JBKJOC010000344.1:0-5798 GCA_046595725.1 Candidatus Eiseniibacteriota bacterium | reverse complement strand
CGCGCACGATCGGCATCTTCGGCCGCAACGAGCCCGAGCGCTTCTTCCCCTACCGCGAGGAGGAGGGCCACCGCCCGGTGTACGCGCGAGTGTGGTGCTCGCCCTGCCATCTCGATGAGTGCGACCACCTGTCCTGCCTGCGCGCGATCTCGCCCGACTGGGTGTGGGACGTCGTGCGCAAGACGCTCGACCAGGCCACTTCAGGCGCCGCATGAGTGCGATCGTGCTGCTGACCGACTTCGGCGGATCGGACTGGTACGTCGCCGAGATGAAGGGCGTGCTGCTGACGCACGCGCCGCATGCCGTGCTGGTCGACCTCACCCACGAGGTCCCGCCGGGTGACATCGCGCGCGCCGCGTTCCTCCTGGCGCGCGCGCACGAGGCGTTCCCTGCCGGCACGGTGTTTCTTGCGGTGGTCGACCCCGGCGTCGGCACCGCGCGCCACCCGATCGCCGTCCACGCCGCTGGGCGCTTCTACGTCGGGCCCGACAACGGCGTGCTCGAGTCCGCGCTCGACCTCGCGGCCGCCGAGGCGCGGGTGATCGAGGACTCCGCCCTGCTCGATCACGCCTCGGAGACGTTTCACGGCCGCGACGTCTTCGCCCCGGTGGCGGCGCGTCTCGCCCTGCGCGGCGATGCGGCATGGCGGGAACTCGGGCGCGTGCTGCCTGCGCCGGCCCGGCTCGAGCCCGAGCTCGCCCAGGCCTCGGACCACACGCATGCTGAAGCGTTCGCGCGCGCCGCGGCGAGCGGGCGCCTGTTGACGCGGATTGCGCACGTCGACCGCTTCGGGAATGCCATCACGGCGCTCCACGAACTGGAGTTCGAGGCCTGGCTCGGCTCGCATGATCCGTCCGACGTCGTGTTCATCGCGCACGGCGCGGGCGGCGCGCGCACGACCGAGGTGCGCGGCCTGGCGCGGACCTACGGCGCGGGTACGACCCAGGGACCGATCGCGCTCGTCGGATCTTCCGGGCTGGTCGAGCTCGCTCTTCCCGGCGGACATGCCGGGCTCACCCTCGGGCTCGCGGCCGGGGACTTGGTCGAGTTGCGCCACGAAGAGGAAAGGTGAGCCCGCTGGACCTTTCCTACGTGCGCGGGCATTTCCCCGCCCTCTCGGACGAGTGGGCGCTGTTCGACAATGCCGGCGGGAGCGTGCCCCTGCGCGGCGTGATCGACCGCGTGCAGGACTACATGAGCCAATGGCAGGTCAACCCCGGCGCGAGCTACGGGCTGTCCGCCCACGCGACCACGCTCGTGGCCGAGGGCGCGCGCGCGATGGCGACGCTGGTCCACGCCGGCCCGGACGAGGTCGTGCTCGGCGGCTCGAGCACGCTCCTGCTGCGCCTGCTCGCCAGCGCGCTCGCCCCGCGCTTTGCCCCAGGCGACGAGATCGTGGTCACGAACCTCGACCACGAATCGAACATCGGCCCGTGGCGCGATCTCGCGGAGCGCGGCCTCGTGATCCGGGAGTGGCGGTTCGACCTCGCAAGCGGCGAGCTGACACTGGACGGTCTCAAGGCGGTCCTGGGGTCGCGCACGAAGCTGGTCGCCTTCACGCAGGTCTCGAACCTGGTCGGCACGATCCATGACGCGGCCGCGTTCGTGCGCCTGATCCGCGAGGCCGGCGCGATGGCGTGCGTCGACGGCGTCGCGTTCGCGCCCCACAGGAGGGTCGACGTCGAGGCGCTCGGCGCGGATTTCTACCTGGTCTCGCTCTACAAACTGAGCGGGCCGCACGTCGGGCTGCTGCACGCGCGGCGCGACCGGCTTCGTGAGACGAAGAGCCTCAACCACTTCTTCCTGGGCGACCATCCCGGTCCCTACGGCCTGCAACCGGGGAACGTGAACCACGAGCTGACCGCGTCGTTGCCGGCGCTGCTCGAGTACTACGACGCGCTCGGCCGCCACCAGGACGCGGCCGGCGCGGATCCCCTGGCGAGCGCGTTCGAGGCCATCGCCCTCCACGAGGCCGCGCTGGCCCTGCCGCTGCTCGACTTCCTCTCGACGCGCAAGCGTGTGCGGCTGCTCGGCCTCAGAGGCACGGATCCCGCGAGGCGCGTGCCGACGATCTCGTTCACGGTGGAGGGGCGGGACTCGGAGACGATCGTGCGCGCGCTGGACGACGCAAAGATCGCGACCCGCTTTGGGCACTTCTACTCGTATCGCGCGGCCGAGGCGCTGGGCGTGCTGGGGCAGAACGGGTTCGTGCGCGTCAGCATGGCGCACTCGAACACGCCGGCCGAGGTGGCGCGGCTGATCGAGGCGCTCGAGCGCGCACTCTAGCGCAGGTTCTCGACCATGTAGAGGTCGTCGAGCTGGCTCAGGAAACTGTAGCCGTAGGTCTGTCCGTCCGACAGGTAGCGGGCGCGGCGGATGGTCACGACGCCCGAGGAGTCGGCGGGTGCGATTTCGCGCCACAGCGTCCGCGCGCCGGTCGACAGGTCGATGCGGTCGACCCGGGCGGGCACGACCCCTTCGCGCGAGACCAGGATCGCATCGCTCTCCGCGGACCAGGGCTGGATCACGTCCTCGGGCTTGAGTCCCGGGATCGGCTGCGGATCGCCGCCGTCGAGCGGATACATCATGGTGGCTCGCTCTCCGAATGTCGCCGCGAGCAGCCGCCCGTCGGGCGAGATCTCGATCTGCGAGCCCACGTTCTCGTCCGGGCCGAACGGCGCGCGCGTCCCGCTTCCCAGGTCGATGCGATGGAGGCGCACCTGCCCCTCGCTCTCGCCCCCCACCACGAGCAGGCTGTCCGTTCCGGGGATCCAGCGCGCGTTCCTGCAATCGATGCCGCCCGTGTCGATGGGGCGGGGCTCGCCGACGCCGGTCGGCAGCAGGATGACGGAAGAAGGCCGGCCCGGCTCGCGCAGGATCGAGACCACCCACATCCCGTCGGGCGAGAAGCACAAGCCCTCCCCTTCCCCGATCTGCACTGCCGGCGAGCCATCGGTGGGACGGATGCAGATCGCCCCCTGCGAGCCGCCGCCCTCACCGCTCTCGATGATCAGGACCCACTGGCCGTCGGCGGAGATGTCCCTGAGGATCGACCAGTCGAGCCACGACAGGTCGCGCTCCCCGGCGTCCGAGGCCGTGTGCACCATGATCACCTGGCGCTCGACGGAGTTGCTGATGAGTGCGCGGCCATCGGAAAAGACGTCGTGAATGCAGAGCTGGCCGGGGATCTCGTGCAGCGCGCGCAGGTGTCCTTCGAGGTCGACGGCGTAGAGGTTCCGGCCGCCCCCCTCGCGGTTGGCGGTGAACCAGATCTCCCGCCCGTCGGCCGACCACGCCAGCCCGCGGGCGGTGCCCCAGTGAGGCGCGGGCACGCTGAGCTTGCCCGCGGTATCCACCACCGTGATGCTGCCGGCGTCGTTGCCGATGTACTCGTGATGGATGAACGCGACTCTCGAGCCGTCGCGCGAGATCCGGGGGCTTCCGATCCAGCCCGCCGTCCGGAAGAGCGTGCGACCGATCGGAAACTCGAGCTGGTTCATGGCATTGACTTCGCGCACGACGGCGAACTGGGTGCCATCGGGACTCCAGTCGGCCTCGTCGACTCCCTGCAGGAGCGGTCGGGGCGCGCCGCCGCCGATCGGCGTGCGCGCGAGCGTTCCCGTGTAGACCCAGGGTGCCCGCTGGTGCCGCTTGAGGCAGACGGCCAGCTCGCCCTGCGAAGTGACGCTGAACAGGTCCGTCCCGGGCTGGCTGACCGAGCGCCCCTCCGGGTTCCCGAGATGGGTCCAGAAGGTCTCGACCGGCTGCCCCTCCCACGCGCCGCCGTAGATCACGGCGTGGCCGTCGGGCGCGAAGCGCGCGCGCGAGATCGTGCCGCGCCGAAACGTCAGGCGACGGAACGGCACCCTGCTCTCCTCGGGGCGCGCGTTCGGCGAGTCGCCGTTGCCGGCGCGCCTCGGCTTCTCCGTCCGGGCAAGCGCGCCGAGCACGAATGCCAGGTCGCGCGAGGACTCGAACCGCTCGGCCGCGTCCTTCTCGAGCAGGCGGCGAACGATCGCTTCGAGGCCCGGGGCCTCCGCGCGAACAAACTCCGGCAGCTCGGCCGGGTCCTCGTTGAGGATCGCGGACAGGGTCTCGACCGGGGAGTCGCGCTTGAACGCGCGGGCGCCGGTCAACATCTCGAACAGCACGCAACCGAGCGCGAACAGGTCCGAGGCCGGCGTCGCGGTCTGGCCGCGCACCTGCTCGGGGGCCATGTAGCCGACCGTTCCCATCAGCGTGCCCGCGCCCGTCATCGTGCCGGCGAGCGAGTCGCCGTCGGGGCCGGCGATCATCCCGCGCTCGACCAGCTTGGCGAGCCCGAAGTCGAGGATCTTGAGGGTGCCGCCCGCGGTGACGAACAGGTTCTCGGGTTTCAAGTCCCGATGCACGATCCCGCGCGCATGCGCAGCGCCGAGTCCCCGCGCAGCCTGGACGCCGAAATCGAGCGCGCGGCGGAGCGGCAGCGGGCCCTCATCGAGACGATCCCTGAGGGTCTTGCCCTCAAGCAGCTCGGAGACCAGGTAGGGTGTCCCCTCGAACGTGCCGACGTCGAAGATCGTGAGGACGTTGGGATGGTTGAGCGTGCCGGCGGAGCGGGCTTCGAGGTCGAAGCGGCGCAGGCTCTCCTCCGCCAATCCGAGCGAGGCCGAGAGTGTCTTGATGGCGACGTCGCGCCCCAGACGCGGATCGCGGGCGCGATGGACTTCACCCATCGCACCCGCGCCGAGAAAGCCAACGACTTCGTAAGGTCCGATCCGGCTGCCGGGATTCATCGTGCGCGATTGTCGTCGCGAACGCGTTTCCCGTCAACCGGCCGGATCAGATCTTCTTCTTGCTCTCGCTCGGCGTGGCCGCCAGCAGCTTGCGCGCCTGGGGCATCAGGTCGAGCGCCTTCTGCAGCTGTCCGTCGCCCTGGGAGTCCACGCGATAGCGCGCGAGCAGGCCGTACAGGTTCGACGCCACCTCCGCCTTGAGGCGGCGGCGGACGTACCGATCCTCTTTGATCATCTGCTCCGCGGTGAGCTTGACCTTCCTCTCGGTCGCGTACTTCCTGAAGTCAGCAAACTGCGGATCCGAGATCTGGTAGCTCTTCGAGAACTCGTCGAACGTCTTCGGGAACTTCTCGCGGTCCTGGCCGACGACGCGCGTCGCGTAGTCGAAGAACACGCTGGCGCGCTCGAGGTCGACCTCGGCCACGGTCAGGCTTTCCGACTGCACCAGCACGTCGGGCCGGATGCCGCCGCCGCCGTACACCGTGCGTCCCGCGATGGTGTTGAACTTGGGGCGCTTCGCCAGCACCGAGTCCTCCTCCACGTCGCGCGAGAACGCCTCCTCCTGGTACTTTTCCTTGTCGCCCGATGAGTAGTCGCGCTGGATCAGGCGGCCGCTCGGCGTGTAGTACTTGGCGATCGTCAACAGCAGCGCGGAGTTGTTCTTGAGCCGCATCTGGTTCTGGACCAGGCCCTTGCCGAACGTCGTCACGCCGACCACCAGGCCGCGGTCGGTGTCCTGCAGCGCGCCTGCCGTGATTTCCGACGCCGACGCCGAGCCGTGGTCGACCAGCACGATGATCGGGAAGTCCGTGAACTTGTCGCGGTCGGACGCGAAGTAGTCGCTGGCCGCATTGGGCCCGCGCCCACGCGTATAGACGATCTTCTGGCCGGTCGGCAGGAAGCGGTCGCTCACCTCGACGGCCTGGTTGAGCAGCCCGCCCGAGTTGAACCGGAGGTCGAGCAGCAGCTCCTTCATGCCCGCGGCCTTGAGCTGCTCGAGCTTGGCTTCGAGCTCGTCGCCGG
>JBKJOC010000322.1:0-6021 GCA_046595725.1 Candidatus Eiseniibacteriota bacterium | reverse complement strand
CGTCGATCGCGCGGGCGATCTGGTTCAACTCGGTGCGGCTCAGGTCGTTCCCATTGCCGTTGCACGCGCCCCGCCAGAACTGGAAGTCGCGCGGGCAATTGTCATAGACCGTGTTGTCCGGATCGTCATAGCCGCCGCCGTCGTCGCCTGAGGTCATGACCTGGCTGCAGCGCGTCGTCCGGCCGGTCTGCGTGTTGCGCATGGTCAGCACATAGGTGCCTTCGTTGCGGACGTTGATGCACCGGTTCGAGGACACGTATCTGTTCGGACCCGTCCAGCGGAACGCCATGTTGGCATTGGCAGGCGCGCAGATCTGGGCCGTCGACCCGGCGGGGATCGTGTTCGGGCCCGTGATGTCGCAGGAATTGCCCGAGCTCTGGTCGACCGAGCTCATGACCTGGCTGCAGCGCGTCGTCCGGCCCGAGTTGTTGTTGCGGATCGTCACCCAGTAGGTGCCGGCGTCATCCGCGTTGATGCATCGGCTCGAGGAGACGAACCCGTTCGGACCGGTCCAGCGATAGGTCGTGTTGCTGAACGAGGGGGCGCACAACTGGACGCTGGTCCCGACCGGGATCGTCGTCGGCCCGGAGATGTCGCAGTTTCCGGTCGAGCCGCCACCGTAGCCGTTGACCGACAGGCGATGGGTGCACGTGCGTGCGCTGCCGGTGAGCCGATTGCGGCTCGTCAGCGTGTAGGTGCCCTCATCGCTCACGGTAATGCATCCCGCGTTTGAAGTGGCGCCGGTCGGACCGGTCCAGGTATAGCTGTGGATCCCGTCCTGCGGGGCGCACAGCGTCGCGGTCGCGCCTTCGTCGATCGTGGCCGGGCCCGTGATGGCGCATGACTCGACGCCACCGGTCGATCCTCCGACGTTGACCACCTTCGTGCAGCGGTCGACTTCGGAGTCGTTCACCCGGCGGACCAGGACAAACTCGTAGGCGCCACGGGCAAGCCCGTCGACGTCGACGCAGCGCGAGTAGGAGTTGGCGGAGATCCCGGGCCCGTACCATTCATAGGTGGAGCCGCTGATCGACGGGCCGCAGAGCGTGAACGACTGGTTGACGATCGCGGTGCTGGGGCCGGTGATCTGGCAGGCGGCATGGGCCGGTGTCCCGGCGACCACGAGGAAGCCCGCGGCTGCGAGTGCGGCCACCATCAAGAGGCCGGCCGCAGCAACGAGCGAGCGGATGGGATTCGACATGGGTCATCCTCCTTGGTTCGACATGGGGTCCTTGGCGGTCGCCCAGACCAGGCATGCAAGGATCCTCCCCTTGCTAGTGCGCTCGGGAGCGGTACTAGAGCACCTGCCATGCCAACCTTTCTTGGAACGGCACAACCGCTTCCCTCCCTTGAGTTTGGGCCGTTTGTCATGTGCGCCGGCCCGCGTGGAGAACCGGCATCGAGGCAATTCTTACAATTTGAGCGAGGTAAATGTGAGAACCGGCCCTGCAGGACGCGCAGCCCGCGGGCGCGCTTTGTGCGCGCCACGCGAGGCTGTGCGAACGCTTCCTAGAACGCCACTCCCGCGCCCATCCGGATGTTGCGTCCCTCGGCGAAGACGCGCGGATCATTGACCGGCACCCAGTCGTCGATGCGGTCGCCGTTGGTGTCCCTCAGGTAGGCGCCGCCGGCACGGCCGGTCTCGGTGTAGTAGACGAGGTAGTCCTGCCCGATCTGGTTGACGTACGGATTCGGGAAGTTGTTGGGCGAAAGGTTCTGGATCGGCGTCGAGTCGAGCACGTTGCGCGCATCGAGGAAGAACGTCACGTTCTGGCCCCAGATGTGGAAGAACTTGTCGGCCACGATCGACAGCGCCGACTGGCTCGGCAGCCGCCGCGTGTTGGCGTACTTGGGATCGGGCTTGCGGTCGTTGCGGAACGTGGGCGTGAACGGCAGCCCCGAGCCGAACGTCCACAGGAAGGTCACGCCCCACTTGCCCGGGTCGCGCAGGATCAGGTTCGCGTTCAGCGTGTGGCGCTGGTCCCAGTCGAGCGCCTGCTCGGCGATCGGCAGGTAGAGCGCGTTGCCCTGCGCGAACTGCAGCCCCGAGTTGGGATCCGACGCCACGCCGGTGGCGATCGAGTACGTGTAATTGAGCTCGCCCGAGAACTTGTGGCTGAAGCGCTTGATGAACGAGGCTTCGAAGCCGCGCGCCGAGGCGTAGTCCTGGTTGACGTAGACCGGCACGAGCAGGCCGGTCAGGTTGTCGACCTCCTGGCGGACTGCGATCAGGCCGAAGATATCCTTGAAGAACACCGAGAACTGCCCGGAGACGTCCTTGCTGAACAAGTGCTGGACCGCCGCCTGGTAGCTGATGTTGGTCTCGGGCGCGAGGTCCGGGTTGCCGCGCACGGCGACCGTCGACTGCGAGCCGCGGTTCTCGAACACGAAGTTGCGCTGCGGCGTCTGGAACGTCCATCCGTAGTGGAAGCTCAGCACGTCGCGGTCGGAGATCGGGTAGGCGATCCCGAGGCGCGGCGAAATCTGCGCCTTGAAGCGGCCGTTCGGCAGGAACTCGGCGGGAATCTGCGGGCCGGGCGTGAACACGTCGTAGCGCATGCCGGCATTGAGGACCAGGCCCTCGTACTCCCAGCGATCCTGCAGGAAGGCCGAGCCTTCCGGATTGTAGTTGGTGAAGTCCGAGCGGTTGAGCCCCGGCAGGCCCTGCGCCTCCTGGTTCGGGAACTGCATCGAGAGCAGGTTCACGGCGTTGTAGACGCCCTCGATCCCGGCCTTGGCGGTGTGGCCCTTCCAGCGCGTGGTCGTGTAGTCGGCCTTCGCGGTCCAGGTCGTGGTCAACTGCTTGCTGTACGTGGGATAGTCGCCGTGGGTCGCGTAGAAGGGGTCGAAGTCGAGATTGCCCGACCAGTAGAGCGGCGAGCGGATCTCGTACTCCCAGGGCTCTTTGCCGCCCACCGAACTCGTGGTGTTGAAGCGGAAGCGCGAGAGCCGAACCGTGTACACGTCCTTGGGCGAGAGCGAGTGTGTCCACACGCTCTTGAACTGCGAGAAGCGCGTGTCGTTCGTCGGGACGTGGTCCGCCAGGTTCTGGTAGAGGAAGGTCGAATCTTCCTGGAAGAACGACCACCGGCCGTAGATCGGGACCAGCTGCGGATCGCCGCTCCGCGACGCAGTGGTGTCGTAAGTGACCGACACGTAGCCCTTCCGGCTCCAGATGTGGTTATAGGGAGTATTGATCGCGCGGTTGTTGATCGCCTCGAACGTGATCTTCTGGTTCGGGCGCGGCTTGAACGCGAGCTTGGCGTTGGTGTTGATCTCGTTCGACTGGCGATTGCCGAGACGCAGGAAGTCGAAGAACTGCTTGGTCGGCTGGCTACGCCCCGAGTTCAGGTAGGTGTTGCTGAACACGCCCTCGTAGGTCAGGAAGTAGGTCAGGTTCTTGATCGGCGACGGTCCCCCCAGGCCGACCGTCACACGGTCGTAGTTGTTGAAGGTCTTCTGGGTCTCGCCGTAGCGGTCGGTGTGCCACTGAACGTCGCCGCCGAACTTGTCACCGCCCTCGCGCGTCGTGATGTTGACCACGCCCGACAGGGCGTTGCCGTACTCGGCGTCGAAGCCCCCGGAGAGCACCTCGGCACCGGCAACCGACAGGTTCGCGATCGAGGCGCTGTTGCCGAACAGCGGGTTCGCCACCTCGATGCCTTCCACCTGGAACTTGATCTCGCCGCCGCGACCGCCGCGCACGTGCAGCTCGCCGCCCTGGTTGACGATGCCGGCCTTGAGGCCGACCGCCTCGCGCAGGTTCTCGACCGGAAGGTCCTTGAGCGTCTCCCCCGAGACGGTCTGCTTCGTGGTCGAGGACTTGGTGTCGATCAGGCGCTGCGCGGTGACGCGGACGGTCTCGATCTCCTTGACGACCTTCTGCGCGCCGCCGAGATTGATCGTTCCGACCGCGTTCGCGCCCGCGTTGACATTGACGCTGAGGTTCTTCGCCTCGTAGCCGGTCATGAGGACGCGCACGGTCTGTTGGCCGACCGGCACGAGGGTGATCGTGAAGTTGCCGTTGTCGTCGGCCTGGGCGCCCCGGCGCGTGCCCACGACGATGACGTTGGCGAAGCCGCCCACTTCCTTCCCGGCCATGACGCGGCCGGAGATGGTTCCGGTGGCCTGGGCAAGTGCGACATCGGCGCGCGCGGCGAAGCCGGCGCAGAGGAATCCGGCGAAGAACAACATGGCGCCAAGGCGCCTGAGCGGCAGCAGGCGAGACATAGGTCGCGCACCTCTCCGAGGGAAGACCAATCGATGTGACCCTGGGGCGCCACTGGGGATGGCGCGGGCACTATAGTTGCTTCGCAAGGAAACCGTCAACCCGTTTATCCTCTTGCCTTTGGGCCGTTTCCGAACCCTCGGGCCCCGTGCTCACCCGCCGGGGGAAGGCGGGAAAGCGAAAGGACGCGTTGCCTCGCAACGCGTCCTCCAATCATGCGGAGGCGGCGGCCTGCGAGGCCGGCGCCCGGTCGAGAAACAGATTGCCGAAACGGGAAGTCGATGTCAACGCAGATTTTCCGAATGATGCCCCGGTGCTAGAACGCCCAGCGGTTGTAGAGGACGAAGCGGAACGTCGAGCCGTTCTCCTTGGTCGGGTCGGGGTGGTTGCTCGAGCTCTTGCCGACCTCGACGCCGGCATCCACCTCGTAGCGCGAGCGCGGCCGCGCCCAGCCCACCCCGGCCGTGAATGCGTTCGACACCGTCTCGTTGTTGAGCGTCAGGCGGTTGGCATCGTGCGAGCGATGGAAGCCGCCGAGCCGGCCCATGAACGCAGGGGTGACGGCAAACTCGACGCCGCCTCTGACCTCGCTCGTGCGCTCATTCGCAATCAGCAACGGGCCATCCCACGCGTTGCGATAGCGATGAGCCTCGACGCCCACCTGGACGCGGGACGTCAGGCGATAACCCAGGCCGATCCCCCCGTTGACGTGGCGCAATTCGTCGCGCGACCCGACGACGGGCGGCGCGATACCGAGCGTGTCATCCGCGATCGTGGCCAGGAAGTCGTTGAAGTTGCCCGGGCCCGTGGCCTCGGAGACGTCCTCCTTGTCGTAGCGCACGTTGAAGTCCGCGCCCACGGTCAGCCCCCGGATCGCCGGCGGCTCGATCGCGACGCGCGTGCGCAGGTACTTCTGCTCGAAGTTGCGGAACAGGCGATCGCCGCGCGAGCTCAGGGGCGGGCCGTTGAGGCCGCCCGAGAGGCTGAAGCGGTACTCCTCCCTGGAGGCGAACTTGCGGGTGCCGACCTGACCCCCCACCGTGACCCAACCGGGACGGACGATCGCCGCCACCGAGAGCTCGCTCGAGGCGATGCGTTCCTCCGCCTCGAAGATCCGGCGCGCGTTCGTGTTGGCGCTGCGCACGCGGTCGGAGATGCGGTCCCAGTTGAGCGCGACGTCGACATTCTTGATGCCGAAGTAGCCAAGCCCGATCCCGAAGCCGCCGACCCGCGTCTTGTTCTCGTTCGGGATGAACGGGGTCGGTGCGCCCACCAGGTTGCCGTTCTTGAGTTGGACCGAGTTGCCGTCGGTGGTCTGGAAGCGGCGATCATCGCTCGTGGTCTCGTTGGCGAACGTCAGGTGTGCGCCCCAGCCGAGCTTTTTGCCCATCATGAGTCCGTTGAGCGTCGGGATGGCGAGCGGTACCACGGCCGAGCGGTCGAGGAAGATGCCGTCCTGGATCGGGAACTTCGTCCCAAGGGAGACGTAACCCACGTCCAGCCCGGCGGCAAACTTACCCGGCGTCCGTCCCACCGCCTGCAGGCCGAGGTTGAAGCGGCGCGCGCGCAGCAGTTCCCGATCCTGGGCGCCGACGGTGTGCCGATCGGCGGCGGAGCGGGTATCGAAGAACAGGTCGAGCGAGGTCGAGTCCCGGTCGGCCAGGAGGCCGAGCGAGGATCCCGCGAAATCCCAGAGGTTGATCTCGTTGTTCTCGTCCGCGATCACGAGCGACAGGCCGCCCAGCGTCGCGAGGCGCAGGCTGGGCTGGGTCGTCCGTTTCTCGGAGCCCGGG
>JBKJOC010000314.1:0-4301 GCA_046595725.1 Candidatus Eiseniibacteriota bacterium | reverse complement strand
CTGATCGCGCACCGGTTTCCTCAGCCCGAAGTCCTCCGGCTTGACGATGGAATTTCGCCGCAAGTCGTTGTGCCGCAGCCGTTGGGTCAAAACTCGCATGTTTTAAAACATGCAGATCCGTCGGAGCTCGAGCCGAGGCCGATCGTGGTGGCACCCCGGGTCCCAACCAGGATCGCGCCGCTCTCCCCGGAGCGGTACACGCTCCAGGTGACCCTCCCGGGCGAGACCCACGACCTCCTGCGCGATGTCCAGGAGTTGCTCGGCCATGCGGTTCCTTCCGGCGACGTCGCGCAGGTGCTCCATCGCGCGCTTCTGTTCTACAGGGACGCACTCGAGAAGCGCAGGTTCGGGGCGAACAGCCAGTCTCGGCAGTCTCGGCCCCCAGCGACCCAAAGATGTATTCCGACGCAGACCCGTCGGGCCGTTTACAAGCGGGACGAGGGTCAGTGTGTCTTTGCCGACAAGCAGGGGCGGCGTTGCGGATCGACGAGACGCCTTGAATTCGATCACATCCTGCCGGTCGCCCGCGGCGGCAAGTCGCGCGTCGACAATCTCAGGCTGCTGTGCCGCGCCCACAATCAGTACGAGGCCGAGCGAGCGTTCGGCAGGGACTTCATGAAGCAGGCCCGCGCGGCTAACCGCCGATGGTCCGCCTCACCGTGATCGGCGTGGGGTAGCGGATCGGGCCCATCGAGGTGTCGACCGTCGGCATGAGGTCGGCGCGGACCTCCTTGCTGTAGCCCTGGGCGCCGGCGATCGCGAGCGCGAGCTCGAACAGGCTCCTCGCGCCGCCGCCGAACTCGTCGTAAGCGTTGAAGCGTACGCCGATCGGCACGTCCACGGACCGGCCCGGCGCGAACGCGTAGGACTGGTCGAGCTGACCGTCGACGACCTGGCGGTCCTCGACGAAGAATGTCCAGCCCAGCTTGAGCATGCGGGCGGTGACGGTGTTCTCGGCAGGGTTCGTACCGCGCACGTGCAACGTGGCGTCGATCGGGACGCTCTTCAGGACCACCGCGGCCGCGAGGCGCGCGATGTCGACCGCGCCGAGATCGCCGTAACTGCGGCGCCCGGCGACCGAGACGCCGGCGATGCGGACGTCGGAGATGCGATCGAACTCGAAGTCGACCTGGCGCAACGCCGCGAACTGCTGGAGCGCGGCGCAGCCGGGCATGGAGATTGCGGCGAGAAGCAGCATGCCCAACAGGGCGCGAGCGAGGGTCGTCATCGCCCGATTCTACGGAATCCAGTAGACTGCGCGCATGCCAAAATTCTACATCACGGACGCAATCGACTATGCCAACGGGTCGCCCCACCTGGGCCACGCCTACGAGAAGGTGCTGACCGACTGCATCGCCCGGGCGCACCGCCAGGCGGGCATTCCGACGTATTTCCTCACGGGCACGGACGAGCACGGCCTCAAGGTCCAGCGCGCGGCCGAGAAGGCGGGTCTCAAGCCCCAGGAATACGTCGACCGGATCGTCGGTGAGTTCCAGGCGGCCTGGCGCGTGCTGCGGGTCGAAACCGACCAGTTCATCCGCACGACCGACCCGAGTCACGGGCCCGCCGTGCAGGAGCTGTTCCGCCGCGCCCACGCCGCGGGCGACATTTACGAGCACGAGTACGAGGGGCTGTATTGCCAGGGCTGCGAGGCGTTCTATCAGGAGAAGGACCTGGTCGAGGGCAAGTGCCCGATCCACCTGGTCGCGCTCGAGAGCGTGCGCGAGAAGAACTTCTTCTTCCGGCTCTCGAAGTACGCGGAGCCGCTGCTCGATCACATCGCGCGCCATCCGGACTTCATCCTGCCCGGGATGCGGCGCAATGAGGTCGTCAACGTAATCAAGGGCGGGCTCGAGGACATCTCGGTCTCGCGCGCCTCGGTGGCGTGGGGCGTGCCGATGCCCGACTCGATCCCGAACAGCCAGGGGCACACGATCTACGTCTGGTTCGACGCGCTGATCAACTACATCTCGGCACTCGGCTACCCCGACGAGCGCTACCGCACATGGTGGTGCGACGACGACGGCAAGTCGCCGAACGCGCTGCACGTGATCGGCAAGGACATCAGCCGGTTCCACTGCATCATCTGGCCGGCGATGCTGATGTCCGCCGGCGTGCCCGTGGCGCGCTCGGTGTTCGTCCACGGGTTCATCTATGCGCGCGGCGTCAAGCTGTCAAAGTCGCTCGGAAACCAGATCGATCCGGTCGCGACCGCGGGCAAATTCGGCGCCGATGCGCTGCGCTGGCACCTGGCGCGCGAGTTCGCCTTCGGTTCGGACGGCGACTTCACGTGGGAGCGCTTCATCGAGCGCTACAACGTCGACCTGGCGAACGATTACGGCAACCTGCTCTCGCGCTCGTGCTCGATGCTGCACAAGTATCGCGCCGGCGTCGTGCCTGCTCGTTGGGAGCCGACCGCGCTGGAGCAGGAAATCGCGGAGCTGGCGGCGGAGTGCGCGCGCGACGTGCGCGCGGCGTGGGCGCGGCTCGAACCGAGCGAGGCGCTGTCCGCGGCCTGGGCGCTGGTCGCGCGGGCGAATCGCTACGTCGAGGAGACCAAGCCCTGGGCGCTGGCGAAGGACCCCGCGGAAGGGGCGCGGCTCGACACCGTGCTGGTGACGCTGCTCGAGGTCGGACGGCTTGCGACGCGCTGGGCATGGCCGGCGATCCCGACCAAGGCGGAGGAGGCGTGGGCGGGGCTCGCGCTCGCCGGCGCGCCCGGGGACTTCGGTGGAGATGAGTGGCTCGCGGGCGGGAGCGCGGCGGTCAACGCTGGCGCGACGCTGCCGGCGGTGACGATCCTGTTTCCGCGCATCGATTCGGAGAAGCTGGGCTGATCACGCTCCCCACAGCGCGAGCTGCCGCCCGCCGCCCGCCCGCGGGGCCGCCGCGTGCCCGGCCTCATGCGCCAGCAACCACCGCTTCCTCGGCAACCCGCCGCCGAAGCCGGTCAAGGATCCGTTCGCCCCGATGATCCGGTGGCAGGGCGCGACGATCGCGATCGGGTTCTGACCGACCGCGGCGCCGACCGCGCGTGCGGCATCGGGATGGCCGATGCGGTGCGCGAGCTGTCCGTAGGTGCGCGTCTGGCCGGCGGGCACCTCGAAGAGCGCCTCCCAGACCGCGACCTGGAACTCGGTGCCGAGCAGGCGGTGGGGCAGCGCGCCGCCCTCGAGCTCCGAGCCCGCGAAGTAGGCGCGGAACCAGTTGCGCACCGGTGCCATGGCGCCGCCGCGGCGCGGGGCCTCGGCAAACTCGGCGCCGGGGACGCGAAATGAGAGTCGCTTCTTCGCCGATGCCAGGCGGCGCGCGCCGTCGAATTCGAGGGCGACCAGGCCCTCCGGGGAAACGATCGCGAGCAGCGGGTCGATCGGCGAGTCGAACACTTCGTACCAAAGCATGCGGCCTCCTGGAACGGGTGCGCCCACCGTAACGCGAAGGCGGGCGCAACGAAAGCCCCGCCGTCTCACGCGTCCGAAAGCGTCCGCTGTGGCCGCCGGGGCCCCGGCACGGTAGGATGGGCCGATGATCGACACGCACTGCCACCTCGGGTCCTCGCGCTTCAAGAAGGACCGGGCCGAGGTGATGGCGCGTGCGCGCCAGGCGGGGATCACGCGCTTCATCGAGGTCGCGTACGACCTGTCGACCTCGGAGCGCTCGATCGCGCTGGCGGCCGAGCACGAGGACGTCTGGGCGACGGTCGGCCTTCACCCGCACGAGGTCGCGAAGGCGCCAGACGACGCGTTCACCCAGCTCGAGGAGCTGGCAAAAGGACCGCAGATCGTCGCGATCGGGGAGTGCGGGCTCGACTTCTACCGGGATCTCTCGCCGCGCGACCTCCAGCGCGACTGGTTCGAGCGGCAGATCGGGCTTGCGAAAGCCAGGAACCTGCCCCTCGTCGTCCACGTGCGCGACGCGATGGACGAGGCGATCGATCGGCTCGAGGCGGCGCGGCCCGCGCGCGCCGGGGTGCTGCACTGCTACTCCGGCAACGCCGCGCAGGCGAAGCGCGCCGCAAGGCTCGGTTTCGCCCTCGGGTTCGGCGGCGCGCTCACGTATGGCGACCAGGACCTCGAGGAGGCGGCGAAACTGGCCCCGGACGAGGCGCTGCTGCTCGAGACCGACGCGCCCTATCTCGTGCCCGAACCGCGGGACACGAAGCGCAACGAACCCGCCCTCATGACGCGCAACGAACCCGCCCTCATGACGCGCGTCCGCGCGCGGCTCGCCGCCTTACGGGGCGTGAGCGAAAGAGCGATCGATGATCTCACCACGGCGAACGCCACGCGGCTTTTTGCGCC
>JBKJOC010000257.1:0-29674 GCA_046595725.1 Candidatus Eiseniibacteriota bacterium | reverse complement strand
GGCACCACGAGAAACCCCGGAATGGCCGAGAGGACCGCGGCCTGACGCATCAGGCTGTACTTGGCGCGTTCCTCGTCGTTCTTCGCCACGGGGGACCCCGTGAAAAAAATCACAAGCGCGGTGCGAACGAAGGGGCGACGGAAGTCGCCCCACGCAAACCATCGGCAAGCCGCAATTTAAGGGGCCCGGGGAGCCGGGTCAAGTCTCTTTCCCAGCGTGGGCGCAACAACTTGTGCGGATGGAGTTTAGGGCCTTTGTGGGCGAGCCCGCCCGGCCGTGCGGAGAGCGGCAGATCGGCGGGTACCAGACCCGGCTCGCGATCGCCCGGCAAGTCGCCCGCGGGCGGGTTCGCGCCCCCGGCATCCATGGGCTTGAGGGCGAGTTCGCAGTGGCTGCGATCCCGGGTTCCGGAGCCAGTTTGCTCGACCCATGGGCCCCGAACATCGAGCCCGGCCTGCCCGGGAGTGCGCGGCCGCGAGCGGGCTTGCAACCGCGCGCCCCCGACCCTAGGCTCTGGCTCATGCAACCGCCCGATCCTCGCGCCGGCCTGAGGCCCGCACCCGAGCCGCTCGCGTCCGATGCCCGCACCTGGATCGCGCCCCTCACCGAGGCTGCCGGCCCGTCGTTTCGTGCGCTCTATCTCTATGGGAGCGCGCTCGCCTCCGACTTCGAACCCGCGCTCGGGAACGTGAACCTGCTGTTCGTCGTCGAAGACCTCGCGTTCGCGCGGCTCGAGCCCCTGGCCGCCGCAGTCCTCAAGGTGCGGGGCGCGAAGCCCGGGAAGTGGCGCTATGCGCCGCTCATCCTCGAGGCGGAGCAGGTGAAGAGTGCGGCCGATGTGTTCCCGAACGACTTCCTGGACCTGGTCCGGCGAAGGGCGCTGCTCGCCGGCGAGGATTTGCTCGCCTCGGCCGAGATCTCGCCTGATCACATGCGCTACCAGTGCGAGTACGAGCTCAGGACCCGGCTGATCGCGCTCCGCCAGGCATATCTTTTCAATGCGGGCTCGGCCACCAGCAGCCAGGAACTCCTCGCTGGCGCCGCGGAAGGATCGTCCTCCCTGTATCGCCACCTGCTCTCGCTCGCAGGCCGGGACCCGGTCGAGCGGCGCGAGGAGCTGGCGCGGGTCGTGGCCGAGGTCTACGGGGTGGACGCCGAGGCGCTGCGCGCGCCGTACATCGCGCGCAGCGGCGGCTTCAAGAAACCTGGCGTCTCCGCCCATCTCGGCGCCTATCTCGATGCGCTTACGACCCTTGCCCGGGCGGTGGATGCCTACGCCCATCACTGAGCGCGCGCGACTCGCGCTCGGGGCGCTCCTTCTCCTCTCGACGCTGATTGCGGGGTTCGTCCCCAGGGCGGCGCTGGCGCAGGCGATGGCGGACACCACCGCACCCGCCAAGCTGGGCGAGGCGCGCGACTACGTCGTCGACGTGGCCCTGATCCTGAGCCCGGCCGGCAAGCTCGCACTCGAGCGCTACTGCGGCAAGGTCGAGCGCGCGCTCGGCGTCCAGTTCGCGGTCGCGATCATTCCCTCTCTTGGAAACGAATCCATCGAAGAGTATGCGGTGCGCCAATTCAAGGAATGGGGCGTCGGCGGCGTCAAGCCCGACGAGGGCCTGCTGCTCGCGATCGCCGTCCAGGATCGCCGCATGCGCTTCGAGGTGGGGTACGGTCTCGAGGGCTCGCTTCCCGACGGCCGGGTGGGCGGGATCATCCGCTCGACCCTGACCCCGGCGTTCCGCGCTGGACAGTTCGACGAGGGCATCCTCGCCGCGCTGGCCGAGGCGGCGCGCTACGTCGCCGAGGACAAGGGGCTTCCGGCGCCGATTCCCGACGGCCTGCCGGTGGCAAGGGGCCGCGGTGAACGCGAGCTGCCGAGCTGGGCGATCATCCTGATGTTCATCGTCGTCTGGATGATCGTCTCCTCGATGTCGCGCGGCGGAGGTGGCCGTGGCCGGCGGAGTGGTGGCTGGCTCGGACCGGGCATGTACGGCGGTTGGGGCGGCGGCTTCGGTGGTGGTGGCGGAGGTGGCGGTTTCGGAGGTGGTTCCGGCAGTGGGTTCGGAGGCTTCGGTGGTGGCTCCTCCGGCGGCGGCGGGGCCTCGGGCAGTTGGTAGACGGCGCATCGCGCCAGGGAGGAATGCATGAACAAGGGTGGAATGATCATTCTGGCCGTGGTGGCCTTGGTCGTGCTCGGGCTCGGTGGCTGGGCCGCGGGCAACTACAACACGCTGGTGCAGAGAAAGGCCGACGTCGACAAGGCGTTCGCCGAGGTCGACAACTTGCTGCAGCGGCGCAATGACCTGATCCCGAACCTGGTCGAGACGGTCAAGGGCATCGCCGCCCAGGAGCAGACCGTCTTCGGGCAGATCGCGAATGCGCGCGCCGCGATGGCCGGCGCCAGGTCGCCGGAGGCAAAGTTCGCGGCCGGACAGCAGATGGACTCGGCAATCGGACGGCTGCTGGTGGTGATCGAGAATTACCCGCAGCTCAAGTCGCAGGAGAACTTCCTACGACTGCAGGACGAGCTTGCGGGCACGGAGAATCGCCTCTCGGTCGCGCGCACGCGCTACAACGAGGTCGTCCGCGACTACAACGTGCTGGTCAAGAGCTTCCCGACCAACATCTTCGCGGGCATGTTCGGCTACACCGAGAAGCCGTTCTACCCGATCGCTCCTGGCGCCCGTAACGTGCCGGGAGTTTCCTTCCCCGGCCCGGCGACGCCCGGCACGGCTCCCCGGGACAGCGTCCGCTAGGCCGAAGCAGCAACAACCGCAGAATCGCGGGGCGGGGCCTGGACGGCCCGCCCTGTTTTATTTGGCCCGCGCACGATCCGGCGGGGCACACTCAGGACATGGCAATCGCGAATCCCAGCATTCTGTCGTTGGCTACCGCCGTTCCCCAATACTCCTTCCGCCAGGACGAAGTCCGCGCGCTCGCGGAGCGCGTGTTCGACCGCGAGGGACTGGATCGCCGGCTGCTTGCGGTGTTCGACCACAGGTCGGTCGGCACGCGCAACATTTGTGTCCCGCTCGAGTGGTTCGAGCAGGAACACACCTTCGGCGAGAAGAATGCCCTCTATATCCGGCATGCGCTCGACCTGGCACAGCGCGTCACCTCGGCCGCGCTCGACCACGCGCTGCTGGGACCGCACCAGATCGACCACGTGGTCCTGGTATCGTCGACCGGCCTCGCCACTCCCACGCTCGACGCCCGCCTGGCGAACCTTCTGGGCTTCCGGCCCGACATCAAGCGTACGCCGATCTGGGGCCTGGGGTGCGCCGGCGGCGCCGCCGGCCTGGCGCGTGCCGCCGAGTTCGCGCGCGCAGCGCCCGAGTCCCACACCCTGGTGATCGCGGTCGAGTTGTGCAGCCTAGCGTTCCAGCCCGACGACGACGCCAAGCTCGGCGCGGTGACCGCGTCGCTGTTCGCCGACGGCGCGGCGGCGGCGATCGTCGCCGGACCTTCGGCCTGGCGCGCTCCGACGCCGCTGGCGCGGCTGGGCCGCGGGCTGACGCTCGGCATCCTCGGCGCCCAGAGCACGCTGTGGGCGGACTCGCTCGACGTCATGGGATGGAACATCGACGAGCGCGGGCTGCATGTCGTGATGGGGCGCGAGATTCCCTCGGCGGTGTCGACGTGGATCAAGCCCGCCCTCGAGGGGTTCCTGAGGCAGCACGAGCTTTCGCTGCGCGACGTGGAGCACTTCGTCGCGCACCCGGGTGGCGCGAAGGTGCTCGATGCCGTCGCCCACGCGCTCGAGCTCAAGGCCGACGCGCTCGCCCACTCGCGCGCCGTCCTCTACGAGCACGGCAACATGTCCTCTCCGACCTGCCTGTTCGTGCTGCGCCGGCTGCTCGACGTGTCGGGATTCAAGCCGGGGGAGCGTGCGCTCATGACCGCCATGGGGCCCGGCTTCTCGGCCGAGTCGCTGCTGCTCGAGGCGATCGCGCCGTGAGCCGTGAGCTTGCCCTTGGGATCGTCTTCGCCACGGCGCTGGCGGCGCAGCGGCTGTTCGAGCTGCGCCTCTCTGCGCGCCACGCCGAGGCGCTCCACAGGCGCGGCGCGATCGAGTCCGGGCGGGAACACTTTCCGCTCTTCGTGGTCGTCCACACCGCGCTGATCCTGGGGCTGGTCGGGGAAGTCGCGTGGCTGGGTGCGCGGCCCCCGGCTTCATGGCCGCTCTGGCTGCTCTGGTTCGTCGCGGCGCAGGCGTTGCGCTATGCGGCGATCCGCGCGCTCGGGCCGTTCTGGAACGTGCGCGTGCTGGTGGTGCCGGGGGCGGCGCTCGTGCGCTCGGGGCCGTACCGCTGGCTCAGGCATCCCAACTACGTGGCGGTCGCGCTCGAGCTGGTGGCGGCGCCGATGCTGTTCGGCGCGTGGCGCACCGCGATCGTGGTGACGCTGCTCAATGCGCTCGCGCTGGCGGTGCGGATCCGCTGCGAGGAAAAGGCGCTGGCGGGCTAGGCGCTCTTCCTGTTCTCGAACATCGCGTCGCCGCGGCGTACGAGTTCGTCCAGCGCATGCGTGACCTGGCGGTCGTAGCCAAGGCCCGGGCGGGCCTCGGCGAAGAAGCTGCGCAGGGCATCCGGCGCGGCGCGCCCCGGCCCGTCACCCTCGAGAAACGTGAAGTAGGCCTCCGCGACGGCGAGGATCTCGCCCTCGAGCGCGGCGCCGTCGGTGGAGGTCCAAGCGCCCACGGGTGCGTCGAGCGGCGCGACCGCCCGGGCCAGCGCGTCGGCCCGGACCGCCTCGACGGCGCGCTCCTCGAATCCCAGTTCGCGCGCGAGCGAGGCCGCAAGCCCGGCCATCCCGCGCGCACGCTCGCCGGCTGCCGGATCGAGCGCCTCGATCGCCGGTAGCAGCGCCGACAGCGCCCGCAGGTAGATCTCCTCGGCGTGGCGGTGGAGCCGCGTGTTGTCGAGGGCGGTCGCGCCGGCGCTTCCGAGGCTCTGGGCGATCTCGAGTTCAGCCGGGTTGAACGTGCCGCCGGCCAGCTTTTCAAGCGCGACCGCGACGCCGACCACTCGTCCACGCGTGATCAGCGGCACGCACAGCGCGACACCGGCCGCGACCAGCGGCCTGATCTCGACCTCGAGATCGGGAAAGCGCTCGAGTTCCTCGCGCCGCACGGGCCGACCGAGCCCCGCGATCAGCCCGACGAGTTCACTGTCCTCGCTCAGGGAAAGCTTCGCCAACTCGACCGGGGTGTAGGCGGGAGTGGGGACAGCCTCGAGCCGGCCACCGGCATTCGGGACCAGGAGCGCCGCACCGGGAACGCCCAGGTGATTGATCAGGGTGTAGAGGAACGTGCCCGCAACATCTTCGACGCGACGCGCCCGCGAGAGGTCCTGGGAGAGCGAGAGGAACGCTTCCTTGAGCCACAGCTCCTTGCGCAATTCCTGGTTGAGGCGCCGCAGGTCCTCGCGCGAGCGATCGACCTCGGCCGAGAGCTCGCCCTGGCGGCGCAGCATCGCCCTGGTTTCCTCGCCCCGCAGCAGCAGGCGGCGCACGCGCGCGACCAACTCCTTGGGCGAGAACGGTTTCGCCAGGTAATCGTCGGCGCCGCGGGCCAAGGCGGCGATGCGGGACTCGGTCTCGGCGAGGGCGCTGACCATGATGATCGGGAGATGCTGGAATCCGGGCTCGCGCCGGATCCCGTCCACCAGGTCGAGCCCCGAGCGCCGCGGCAGCCGGACGTCGAGCACCGCGAGGTCGGGCTGCTCCTCGAGCAGGAGCTTCCACCCGTCATCGCCGTTCTGCGCCGAGACCACGCGGAAGCCGTGCGCGCCGAGCGCGATGTGGAGCAGCTCGACGACACGCGGATCGTCCTCGACCACGAGGATGGTGGCGCCGGCGCCTGAGCGATGCGTCTCTGTGAGGTGGGACATGGTCCTCGCGACGCGGGCCGCGACGACCCGGCGTTCAATCGCCTGGAGGTACGCGCGCGAGCAGCGCGTCGACCGCGCTCCTCACCTCGTCCTCGGCGAACGGTTTGTAGAGGATGGGCCCCGCGCCGAACGCCTCGGCACGCCGCCGCTCCTCGTCATCCTTGACCAGCACGCACACGCGCGCGGCCAGCTCCGCGCCGCCCGCCTCCAGGATCTCGCGCGCGCCCATGCCGGGCATGTCCGCGTCGAGGAACACCAGGTCGAACGTGCGCGCCATGAGGGCGGCCTGCGCCTGTACGCCGTCCTCGGCCTCGTCGACCTCGATGCCGCGCTGGGCCAGCAGCCGCCCCAGGAACACGCGCGCCATCATCGAATCGTCGGCCACCAGGGCACGCGTCACGCGCGTGAACACGCGACCGGTCTCGGGATCGTTATCGGCCGGAAGCGCTTCGGGCTGAACGGCTTCGACTGCCTCGGGGGTGCCATCTGCTGGGCCGGGATCTTCGAATTGCAGGTTTGGCGCAGGCTCTGCGGGTTCGATGGGGGGGTCGCCGCAATTCTCCAGATCCAGGACGCGCGCGATCCCGCCGTCCGCGTCCGCGACCCAGCCCCCGAGCCCAAAGCGCTCGGGCACCTCGACCGCCGGCTCGCCGGACTCGGCCGGGGCGGGCGTCCCCTCGCCTTTGCCGAACAGCCAGCTGACCGGGAGCTCGATGCGCTCGAGCCCCGAGCCGAGGAGGACGCGCAGACGCTCGCCGCCGCTGGTGAGCCCGTACTCGACGACGCGGTTCCACGGCACGGCGAACGACGCCTGCGACCGTTCGACGAAGAGATAGTGCCGGGCCTCGGGCCGCGGCAGGCGCACGCGCCAGGCAAGCGCGCCGCCCTGAGTCTCGGCCAACAGGACCGCGCCGGCCGCGCGCGCCGCCCGGTCGAGCGCGCGCAGCAGCAGGGCGCTCGCGGCATCCATCCCTCCCTCCGGCAACGTCCGCGATCCCGCGATCTCCACGCGGCCGTGCCGCGCGTCGACTCCCGGCCGCTCCGCCCCCGCGAAGTCGGCGATCGCCTCGAACAACTCGGCGTGGGATTCGTCGGGGTTGGCGGGAGGGAGCTCGAGTTCGGCGGCAGCCTCTTCGAACGGGTCGCGCCCGGGCCCTGGTTCGGGTGCGGGTGCGGCTTCCGGCACTGCCTCCGCCTGCGGCGCGGGTTCGACATACGCCAAGAGCTCTGCAACCCGCGCGCTCCAGTCCGTGCCCTCGAGCGGCGCGAGTGTGCCCGCGCGGCGAACCTCCCCCGCCAGCGCCTCGCACAGCGGAGCGCCGACGAGCGGCCACGCGGCGCTCGTCCGCCCCTCTCCCGGGCCCGCACGCGCACGCAGCGCCAGGAACCAGTCGCTCGCGCCGGTGACGTTGAAGGATCGCAGGAGTTCCGAAAGCCACGAAAGCCCGAGGCGTGCGCCAAAGGCAGCGGCCCCATCCTCGGCGGCACGCGCCAGCAGCGCGGCCTGGCGCGCGAGCAGCCGGGCGACCGTTTCGGCGATCCGCGCCTCGTCCGCCGCCTGCGGCTCAACCATGGGACCAGGTCTCGTCATCGGGCAATAGGTCCTCGGGGCCCAGGACCCGCAGCGGGCGCCCGCGCTCGGCCGACTCGTCCCCGTTCGACGGGTCGGAAGCCGCGAGCTCGAGATCGGGCCGGACCGGGGCTTCGGAGAAACGGGCTGCGAGGCCGTCCACCTCGTCCACCGCCGCGGTCACGCCTTCGCCGGCGCGCAGCGCTTCCGAGGAGGTGCGCTCGGCCTGCTGCACCAGCTTCTCGCTGCGCGCGATCGCCTCCTTCACCATCTCGTGGACGCGCTCGAGCGCGCGCCGCGGCAGGTCGCGCGCGTCCGGGGCCGTGCTCTTCGGAGCGCCTGTGGCCGACAGCCGCGCCTTGAGCGCGCCGAATTCCTCGTGCGCGCTGGCCAGGTCCTGCTGCGTCACCTGCTCAAGCTCGCGCGCGCGCTCCTGCGCCGCCTGCGTCACGCGGATGAGGACGGTCAGCGCATCGGCCAGCCGCTCGGCGCCGGGCGACCATGCAGTCAGTGCCGCGTGCGCCGATTCGAGCGCCGCGAAGCGCGACTCCTCATGCACACGCTCCAGGTCCCGCGCCGCCGAGCGCACGCGGTCGGAGGCGCGCTGGGCGGCCTCGAGCTGCGTGGCCGCGCCCAGCGCGGCATCGTCGGCTGCCCGCCGCGCGTCTGCGGCGGCCACGGCCTGCGCCTCGAGCGCGGCGGCGAGCGCCTCGACGCCCTGCCCGAGTTCGCCGCCCCAGCGCTCGAGCCCGCGCAGCACCGTCAGGAGCGAAGAGGCCTCGATGAACTGGCGCTCGGCCGCGGCGGCCACCTGGCCGGCGCGCTCGCCGGCGTCCGCGACGCTCTCACGCACCTGTCCGGCGACCGTGCGCGCGGCCGCCGCGCGCTGGTCGAGCCGCGCCGCGGCAAGCTCGAGGCGATCGACCAGTGGCCTGACTTCCTCCGGAAGGTCTTCCCTCGGGAAGCCAGGGGCGCGCTCGGTGTCCGCCCATTGCGCCGCGCTCTCGGCCAGGCGAGCGAGCGCGACTCGCACCAGTTCGAGGCGCTCGACGCCGCGCCCGAGTTCGCGCTCGTGCGCCAGCCGCGCCGATGCCGAGTCGACGATGCCTGCCAGGCCCCCACCCCGCGAGAGGCTGCGGCCCTCGCCGCCCGGCTCGAGTGCGCGCGCCACGTTCCGTAGCCGCTTGACCACAGTGAAGTAGAGCCAGGCCCAGGTCGCGAACGCGGTGAGCTGTGAAGCCATGGCAAATCCCGGCCAGCGCCATTCCGGCCACGGGACGAACGAGGCGACCAGGCCGCCCACCAGCGCCGGCAGCGCGATCGCGAGCGCGAGGCGCGCCATCAGCCCGCGCGCCGACCAGCGCGAGGCTCGGGGGATGGAATCCCTCGGCTCGATGTCGTGGGGCTGGGTCATGAGAGGCCGTCCTACTCCGATTCGTAATTGACCGCAACTTGCAATCGGCGCGCCGCTCCACGGGCAATTTGCAACCGGACGAGCAAAGCGCAGTGGAAGAGTCTGGATTTGGGCAAAGGCGCGGCGGGGCAGATTTTCCCAGCCTTTGGGTGGGATCCCCACCGCAATCGCCCGGCCCCGTCCACGCTTCTGGCGCGGGTTCGAGTTCACGAGCCCCGATCCCGCAGGAATGTACTCCGAAGCCGGCCGCGTGGCGATGTCGAGCTCGAGGGGACATTCGTGGCACGCGCTATGCTCGAAGCACGGGTTGAGGAGCCTGGGCCCTTCGGACCGGGACCGGTCTCACGTCGTCGCACGAGGGGGAGGCGCGATGAACCCGAGAAACTACGTGGATCTCAAGGAGGGTGGTCGCAACCTTCAGCCCACGTACTACTTCATGATCAACTGTCTCCTGTATTCACGCATGGAGACGGGCCTGGTCTCGAACCAGGACTACTACGACGAGGACGTCAACGTCTACCTGGCGCACCTCCTCCACTCGTTCATCAACCCGGACTACGTGGAGCAGTCGAAGAAGTACCTGTCGAAGTACGACGCCGACGTCTTCCGCCGCCTCTCCAACTCGACGGACGCGCGCCTCAAGTACTCGATCTACAAGACGAACGCCGACTTCCTACTGGTCTCGATCGGGATCTTCGACAATCCGCTCGCGCCCACGTCGTCGCCCCAGCGCACGCAGCCGGTGCCCGCCGAGGAGGCCTACATCGGCCGCGGCAAGACCTACTACCACTTCGCGTACACCTACAGCCAGCAGGTGCATCGCAAGAACCAGGGCGTCTCCGAGGTGCTCGAGAAGCTGTCGGTCGGCTTCGAGAAGTACATCAAGATCCTCTCGCACATGCGGGGCGAGTACCTCGACCTTGCGCAGCGCTTCAGCGAGGGCGAGGTCTATCACCTCGAGCGCGCGGTCAACGAATCCGCACGCCAGGACCTGATCAAGGCGAAGCAGGACCAGTTGCTCGAGCTCTACACGGCGTGGCAGACCGAGCCTTCGGCCGCCATCGAGGAGGACGTCAAGCGCCTCGTCGGCGAGATCCAGGAACTGGCACCGTCGTTTCGCTTCAGCCTGCCGACGTCGGGCGGCCTCGCGGGGCGGCCGCGCGCAAGCGTGTCCACGGCCCCGGCCACGCCCCCTTTGGCGAGTCCGCGCACGCGCACCAGCGCCGCGCGCACCACGGCCCGCGCGCCCGAATCGACGGCGACCGGCGTCGCGCCCGAGCCGACCCCGCGCAAGAAGCCCCGCGCGCGCGGGCCCAGGCGCCGCGGGGACGGCGGCAAGCATGACGGCGAGCCTCGCCAGAACTGAACTCACCCGACTACAACTCCCCCCGGCCGGCCCTGCGGACGTTTCGCAGGGCCGGCACTTTTGTTAGGCTCGGCCGATCGACGACCGGACCAGGACTCGAAGGAGGTGCCTCATGCGTTCATGGCTCGCACCGTTTCTGCTCTCCATCCTGTTCGCCTCCTGCTCGACCACGAACCAGGCCGGGCGGGCCGGCCCCGGCGACCCCAACCTGATCACCGGCACCGGAACGGTGCGCTACCAGGATCTCGAGGGCGGCTTCTACGGCATCGTCGCCGACGACAGCAGCAAGTACGATCCCGGCACGCTGCCCGCCCAAGTGCAGAAGGACGGACTGCGCGTCCGTTTTACCGCCTCGCGCGTGGGCGGGATGACCACCCGCATGTGGGGCACGCGCGTCGAAGTGCGGGATATCGAGCCGCTCCGCTAGATGCTGCGAATCGGGCCGGGGGTGGCGATTCCGCTGGCGGAGATCTCGTTCGCCGCCGACACCAGCGGCGGCAAGGGGGGCCAGCACGCGAACCGCTCCTCGACCCGCGTCGAGCTGCGATTCAACGTGCGCCACTCGCCGTCGCTGTCGGCGCGCCAGCGGACGATGATCCAGGAAAAGCTGGGAGCCCGCCTGACCGCCGACGGCGCGCTGCGCGTCGTCTCCGCGCGCGAGCGCAGCCAGTTGAGAAACCGCAAGGCCGCGCTCGAGCGTCTTGCCGAACTGCTCGCGCGCGGCCTCGAGCGGCCCGCGCCGCGCACCGCGACCCGGCCGACGCGGGCCTCGAAGGTGGCGCGCGTCGAGGTCAAGAAGCGCCGTTCCACCATCAAGGAAGGGCGCAAGCCCCCGCCCGCGGACGACTGAACCCGAGGTCCAATGCCCGATCCGTTTGCCGGCCTTCCGCCGCTGACCGAAGCCGAGATCGCGCGACTGTGGCAGCGCGCGCGCGACGTGCCGATCTCGACCACGCTCGGATTCGAGTTCGTTTCCGTGGCGCGTGGCGTCTGTACGCTGGCGTGGACACGCGACCGGCGGTACGACGGCATCTTCCGCTCGATGCACGGCGGCCTCATGATGACGCTCGCCGACTCGGCGGCTGCGTTCGCGCTCCTGACCGTGATCGATGCCGACAGCCGCGTCACCACGACCGAGATGAACATCCGCTTCATGGCGCCCGTACGTGGACGCGTGGTGGCGCAGGCGCGCGTGCTCAAGGCGGGACGCTCGCTGTGCCCGATCGTGGTCGACCTGGTCGACGGCGCCGGAACCATGGTGGCGCACGCCGGAATGACCTACATGCGGCTCGGCCGCGAACCCCTGGAGGCACGTTCATGAGTTTCGAACAGGTGAAGGCGCGGCATCGGCTGGCATGGGGCCTCGACGTCGAGTCCTACGTCAAGTTCACCGCCGAGGAGATCGGCCCCGTCGCCGAGCGGCTGGTCGAGGTGGCGGACCCGGCGTGGGATTCCTCGGTGATCGACATCGCGTGCGGCCCTGGGACCGCGACGCTCCCCGCGGCGCGTCGCGTGGGCCCCGGGGGGCGCGTCCACGGCGTCGACCTCGCGCCACCGATGGTGGCCTGGGCGGAGCGCGCGGCGAACGCACAGGGCGCCACCAACGCCACGTTCGGTGTCCTGGACGCGGAAAACCTTGAGACTGTCCCCGACGGATCCTTCGATGCCGCGATCTCGAACTTCGGCGTGATCTTCGCCCCGGACGCCGCACGCATGGTGACCGAGGCCGCGCGCGTGCTCAAGCCGCGCGGCACGTTCACGCTCTCGGCCTGGGTGCCGGTCGGCATGGTCGCCGACACGTACGCGCTCCTGTCCTCGATCACCTCGCCCGCGCCCGAAGGCGCCTCGACCCCGCAGAGCTGGGGTGAGGAGGGCGTGGCCCAAGCCCGGCTGTCGTCCCACTTCGAGGACATCTCCGTCCTGCCGGTCGAGGTGCCCTGCGAGTACGCGTCGGTCGACCTGGCGTGGCAGCGCATGCGCGACGGCCGGCCCCCTTTCGCGCTCGCCTACGGCCGCATGTCACTCGACCAGAAAGCCGACGTCGAGGAGCGCGCTCGCACGCTCTTCCGCCAGCACACCAACGAGAACGGGCGCGTGCGCTTCGTGCGGCAGGCAATGATCGTCAAGGGCGTGAAGCAAGGTCCCTAGGGCCGGCTGTAGAGATGAACCGAGCGGGTCGGCAGCGCCACCCGCGACATCCCGGCGGGCGGCCTGCACCGGTCTTCTCGCGCGACGAAGTACGCATGCGTCAAAGGCCCGGCATCGAGCGTGATGCGGTCGTAGAGCGCGAAGTACCCATGCAGCGCCCACTCGCGCGCCAGCTCGGGGCAGACCGAGACGGTCGCGCCCGGGGGCACGACCGTGCCGATGGCCCGCACGTCCGCGATGGTCGAGCCGCCCCGCCCGATCGTCCCGATGCGCGTGGCCGCGTACCCCAGCGATCCCGCCAGCAGGAGCGCCGAAAAAACGGCCAGGGCGCGCGCCAGGGACACGCGCACATTCATCCAGCGCAGCAGCGCCTCCGCCGAGGGTCGCGCAAAAACCGCCAGCCCGACAGCGAACAGCGCGAACGACGGCACCAGGTAGAAGCCCGACTGGATCGGGCTCAGGACCAGCGGCAACGATCCCGCCAACCCGAGCAGCAAGAGCGCCGTCGCAACCCGCGAGCGCGCGATTCCCATCCCACCGTCGCGCGACCTGCCGAACCACGCCAGCAGGGCAACGATCGCGAGCGCGGGCGCGAGTTCGAGGAGCAGCTTGCCCACGATGTGCAAGCGGTTCGCCACCCCGCCCCGGCTCCCCGACACCAGCGGGACCAGATTGCCTTCGAGGTAGCGCTCGGCGTAGAGCCGGGCCGCCGGCAGTTGAAGCGTGAGCGCGACCAGGGCGGCCAGGGAGGCGAGCGCGAGCAAGGTCAGAACGAGCGCCCCGCCCGGTGAGGGCCGGCGCAGAGCAAGCGCCAGGATGAGCGGGAACGCGAGCGGGAACAGGCCGACCAGGCCCTTGCACAGGAGCGCGGCAAAGAGCGCGATGCCCGCTGCCACCGACCATGCGGCCCAGCGCGGCGACCTCGCCGCGCGCAAGAACGCGAGCGCGGCCAGCAGCACGAAGATGCCCATCGTGTTCTCGAGCATGTTGTTCGAGTACGACCAGGTCACGAGCGGCGTCACGGTCCAGAGGAGCAGCGGCAGCCAGCCAAGCGCCGGAACATCGGGCGCGGCGCCCAGCAAGCGCTCGCAGCGCCGCCACAGGGAGAGCAGGAGCGCCATCGTCACGAGCGAGGTGGCAAGCGAGTAGACGCTTGCCACCCACCAATGGTCGCCCAGGGCGCGAAAGAACAGCGACTCGATCCCGATCGAAAGCGGCGGATGATCGGCGAAGAACGTGGGCGTGATCGAGGGCGTGAACATCGGCCGCCAGAACGAGCCCACGCCGAGCGCCAGGTTGCGAGCGATCACGGCGTACCACAGGCCATCCATGAAGAGTCCGTGGGAGACGAGGCGGGGCAGGACGGGGATCAGGAATGCCGAGGCGGCGAGGAACCAGAACGGCAGGGCGCTTCGCGGCAGCGCGCGGTCCACCTAGTGGATCTCGTAGTTTGGAGCTTCCTTGGTGATCGTGATGTCGTGCGGGTGGGATTCGCGGAGACCGGCGGAGGTGATGCGCACGAAGCGCGCCTTGACGCGCAGCTCGTCGATGTTGGCGACGCCGCAGTAGCCCATTCCGGCGCGCAGGCCGCCCACGAGCTGGTAGACCGAATCGGAGAGCGGCCCCTTGAACGGCACGCGGCCCTCGATGCCCTCGGCCACCATCTTGCGCTTCTCCTTCACGCCTTCCTGGAAGTAGCGGTCGCCCGAGCCACGCGACATGGCGCCCAACGAGCCCATGCCGCGATAGACCTTGTAGGCGCGGCCCTCAAGCAGGATCTGCTCGCCCGGCGACTCGGCGACGCCGGCGAACATCGAGCCGATCATGACCGAGTGGGCGCCGGCGGCGATCGCCTTGACGACGTCACCCGAGTACTTGATCCCGCCGTCGGCAATCACCGGAATGCCCAGTGTCCCGCACGCGCGCACCGCCTCGAGCACGGCCGTGATCTGCGGCATTCCCGAGCCCGAGACCACGCGCGTGGTGCAGGTCGAGCCCGGCCCCATGCCGACCTTGACCGCGTCCACGCCCACCGCGCAGAGATCCTGCGCGCCTTCGTAGGTTGCGACGTTGCCGACCACCAGGTCGCGGTCCGTCAGGAGCGCGCGCACCTTCTCGGCGGCCTCGATCACCCCGGTGGAGTGTCCGTGCGCGGAGTCGACCACGATGGCGTCGACCTCGGCCCTGATCAGCTCCTGCACGCGCTCGAGGAAGTCACCGCCCGTGCCGACGGCCGCGGCGACGCGCAGGCGACCAAGGTGGTCCTTGCAGGCGTCGGGATACTGCTTGCGCTTCTGGATGTCCTTGACCGTGATCAGCCCGCGCAGGTTGCCCTGGGCGTCGACCACCGGGAGCTTCTCGATCCGGTGACGATGCAGGATCTCCCGCGCCTCCTCGAGCGTCGTGCCGATCGGCGCCGTGACCAGGCGCTCCTCGGGGGTCATGACCTCGCGGATGGGACGCAGGAAATTGGTCTCGAAGCGGTGGTCGCGGTTGGTCAGGATGCCGACCAGCTTCCCGTTGGTCGTGATGGGCACGCCGGAGATCGAGAAGTTCGCCATCAGGTCGAGCGCCTTCGACAGTGGCGCGTCGGGCTCGAGCGTGATCGGGTCGACGATCATGCCGCTCTCGGAGCGCTTGACGCGGTCGACCTGCGCCGCCTGTTCGGCAATGGTGAGGTTCTTGTGGATCACGCCGATCCCGCCCTCGCGCGCGAGCGCGATCGCGAGCTCGGCCTCGGTGACGGTGTCCATGGCGGCCGAGAGGATCGGCACGTTGAGCGGGATGTTGCGCGTGAAGCGCGTCGAGATGGCGACTTCGCGCGGGTGGACCGTGGCCTTGCCGGGCACCAGAAGGACGTCGTCGAACGTCAGCGCCTCGGGCCCGATCCGGTCGGTCATCTGATGTTCCGCTTCTCCTTGACCGCGCACGCCTCGGCATCCACCTCGGTGCGGGGAACCGTGACGCCAAACGCGCCGAACGTCTCCTCGTCCGCCGGCGCTTCAGGCGGCGCCACGGGAGCACGCACGAGAACCGATTGCGCGGAGCCCTCAGCGGGCGCGCGCTGCGTCGTGTCCGGCGGTGCGGGCGCAGGCGCGGGCGCGGACGTCGTGTCCGGCGGGGTCGGGGCGGGTGGCGGCAACGAATCCGTGGGTGTTGGCGTTACCGGGGCGAGCGTCTCCGGCACCGGTTCGGGCGCGGGTTCCTGCTGCGTCTCGATCGGCTTGATGCCCGGCCAGAAGTGCACGTTCACGCCGAAGTTGCCGCTGAGATACGCGTCGTTGCCGGTGAAGCCCGAGGGAAAGCGCTTGGTGTCCTTGGAGAACAGGTAGGTCCAGCGCACCGAGAAGTCGAGCGAGACCGTCCGCTTCGACGGCATGAAGAATTCCTGCCCCACGATCGCGTGCACGCCGGGCGCCCACTTGATCCAGTTCGCGAACGTCGCGGGATCCTGGATCTTGCGGCGCTGGTTGACGATCTCCATGCGGACGATCGAAGCGCCGAATCCGACATAGGGCGACCACTTCTTCGCGTCCTTGGAGAGCACCTTGATGAGCGTGGCGTCGACCGGGACGATCTTCGTGAGGAGGTCCTGCTTGACCATCACCGAGTCGGTACGCGAGACGACCTTGTACGGAGTCGGCGCCTCGTCCCGGTAGCCGATCCAGCCGAAGCCGAAGTCGGTCATGAGGCGCCAGCCCGGGGAGAAGCGATATCCAAAGTTTGCAAGGAACAGGAGGCGCGGCCGCTGGCCATCCCTGGTGTCCTTGTCGGCGAGGAAATACGGGACGCCGATGCGGGCGCCGATGGAGCCCTGGCCGGGCTTCGGCTGGGCGAAAGCATTGGAAACGGAGGCCGCCGTCGCGACGAACATCATCGCGACCGCCCATCGTGCTCTGATGCTCAACGCAGATCTCCTTGGATGACCCGGACAGGTGGGTGCTCGCGCCCGGCGCTGGTCGGCGGACAGTACGGGAGAGGCAAGGCGGGTGTCAAGACGACCCCGCCTTGACAGCGCGCGCGCGTTTCGGCCAAGATGGCGCAGCTTTCCTCCCATTTCCGGCCGTCTCCGAACGAGCGTGGCGGTGTAGCTCAGTTGGCCAGAGCAGGGGAATCATAATCCTCGTGTCCGGGGTTCGAATCCCTGCACCGCCACCATCGTCCGGGGGCCGCCCTCGCCGCAGTCCGGCGACGCAAACGGCCGCGCCCGGGATCCCAACTCCCAAGCTGCGCCCAAATGCACTCTATCGCACGGCCCGCGCCGCGCTGGCCGGTCCCTGCGCGCTCCCGCGCGGCAGCAGGATCCTGGTCGCGTGCTCGGGCGGGCCCGACTCGCTCGCCCTGCTCCACGTGCTCTCGGAACTCGCAAAAACGCGCGGTCTGGCGCTCGCGGTCGCGCATCTCGACCATGGAATGCGTGGCCGGAGAGGCGCGGCCGATGCGCGCTTCGTCGCGCTGCAGGCGAAGGAACTCGGGCTCGAGGCGTTCGTCGAGCGCGCCGGGGGCCGCGCCTTGATGAAGGCGCGCGGGCTCGCGGGCGAAGCCGGCCTGAGGCGCCTGCGCCACGAGTTCCTCGCCCGCGCGGCGCGGACCCTGGCGTGCGATGCGATCGCGCTCGGGCACACCGCCGACGACCAGGCCGAGACCGTCCTCCTGCGCCTGATTCGCGGCACCGGCCTTTTGGGGCTCGCGGCAATGCGTCCGCGCCGGGGTCGGGTGCTGCGCCCGCTGCTCGAAGCCTCACGCGCCGACGTTCTCGCCTACCTCAAGGATCGGGGACGGGTCGCGCGCGTCGATGAGACCAACGCCAACCCGGCTTTTCGCAGGAATGTCGTGCGCGCCGACATCCTGCCGCGAATGGCGCATCTGAATCCTCGAGTGGCGCACGTCCTGACGGGCCTGGCGGATCGCGCGGCCGACCAGTCCGCATTCGTCCAAGACCAAGCCGCGCAGGCGCTTCGTGACTGCCTCGTGCGCGCGCCCGAGGGCCAGATTCGCCTTGTTGCCCCAAAATTGCTCGCTTACCATCGCGTTGTACGCGAGGCGGTCTTCGCGCTGGTTGCGCACCGCCTCTCGGGGCCCGATGCCGGTCTTACCCGCCGGCACCAGCAGGCCCTCGAAGCACTCGTCACCAGTGGCCGCGAGGGCGCCTCGACCGCGCTTCCGGGGTCCGTGATCGCCCGCTTGAGCCGCGGGCGTGTTTGCTTCGAGGCACCCCGTCCCCGCGCGCGAGCCGGAGGGAGCTGACCATGTCGGAGGCCGTCGTGACCGCCACCAGCCCGTACGTTCGCATCGACGTCCTGATCAGCGAGGAACGGATCGCCCAGCGCGCGAAGGAGATGGGCGCTCAGCTCTCGGCCGACTACGACGGCAAGCGGCCGCTGCTGATCGCGGTGCTCAAGGGCGGATCGGTGTTCCTGAGCGATCTCATCCGCCGCATGGACATCGAGCTCGAGATCGACTTCCTTTCGCTTTCTTCCTACGGCGACGCGACCACCAGCTCGGGCAAGGTCCACCTGGTCCACGACCTGCGCGCGAATCTCGAAGGACGCCACGTGATCCTGGTCGAGGGGGTGGTGGACACCGGACACTCGGTGCGCTTCCTCATCGACTTGCTTTCCCAGCGCAATCCCGCCAGCCTCAAGGTGTGCACGCTGCTCGACAAGGTCCCCTGTCGCCGGGTGCCGGTGCCGGTCGACTATGTCGGGTTTCCGATCGGCGACGAGTTCGTCATTGGGTATGGCATGGACGCGGCCGAGGGCCTTCGTCAGCTCCCTTACGTGGGAGTCGCGGTCCCGAACGCAAAACCAACGGAGTCATCGAAGTGATCTTCAAGCAAGACGGTTCCGGCTCCGAGCCGGACAAGAAGACTCCGCGGCCCCCGCGCCCCAACCGGCCGGGCCTGCCGCGTCGCGTCCCCTCGCCCCTGCCGCCTTCGCGCGGCCCGGGGCGTACGGTCGCGCTGTGGGCGCTCATCGTCGTGGTCAGCGTGCTGGTTGCGCAGCTCTACTTCGGTCAGCGTCCGCAACGCGTCGACATCTCCTACACGCGGTTCGTCGAGGAGATCAACAAGGGCAATATCGAGAAGGTCGACGTCGTGAACAACGAGGTTTCGGGCGAGCTCAGGACCTCGTCCTCGATCCTCGTGGCCACGCGACCGATCCCGTTCAAGTCGTTCCGCACCTTCATCGCGGGATCGGGCGAGACCCTGCCCAAGATGATCTGGGAGAAGAATCCCGGCATCGAGGTCAACATCCGCCCGCCGGGCACGAATTGGTGGGCCCTGTTCGGCAGCGCCATCCCGATCTTGATCATCGTCGGCGCCTGGTTCCTGGTGTTGCGCCAGATGCAGTCGGGCGGCTCGGCGGCACTCAAGTTCGGCAAGTCGCGGGCCAAGGTCACGCTCGACCAGAACCCGCGCGTCACGTTCAAGGACGTCGCCGGCTGCGATGAGGCCAAACAGGAACTGCAGGAGATCGTCGAGTTCCTCAAGGACCCGCAAAAGTTCCAACGCCTGGGCGGACGCATTCCCAAGGGCGCGCTGCTGCTCGGCCCCCCGGGCACGGGGAAGACGTTGCTCGCCAAGGCGGTCGCGGGCGAGGCCGGCGTGCCGTTCTTCTCGATGTCCGGCTCGGACTTCGTGGAAATGTTCGTCGGGGTTGGAGCTTCGCGGGTTCGTGATCTCTTCGATCAATCGAAGCGCAATGCCCCGGCGATCGTCTTCATCGACGAGATCGACGCCGTCGGCCGCCACCGTGGCGCGGGCCTGGGCGGCGGACACGACGAGCGCGAACAGACGCTGAACCAGCTGCTGGTCGAGATGGACGGCTTCGACTCGAACGACGGCGTCATCCTGATCGCCGCGACGAACCGGCCCGACGTGCTCGACCCCGCGCTGTTGCGGCCGGGCCGCTTCGATCGCCAGGTCATCGTCGACTTCCCGGACGTCAAGGGCCGCGAAGGCATCCTGCGCGTCCACACCCGCGACATCCCGCTCGACACCGACATCGACCTCAAGAAGATCGCGCAGTCGACCCCCGGCATGTCGGGCGCCGACCTGGCGAACATCGTCAACGAGGCCGCCCTGCTGGCCGCGCGTCGCAACAAGAAGAAGGTCCAGATGCCGGACTTCGAAGACGCGCGCGACAAGGTGACGCTCGGCGTCGAGCGCACCAGCATGGTGATCAATCCCGAGCAGAAGAAGCGCACGGCCTATCACGAGTCCGGCCACGCGCTCGTCAACTACATGCTCCCGGGCACGGATCCGGTCGTGAAGATCACGATCATCCCGCGCGGGCGCGCGCTCGGCCTGACCGCGATGGTACCGGCCGAGGATCGCCTCGCCTACACGCGCGAGGAGCTGGTCTCCCGCCTGGCCGGAATGCTCGGCGGCCGCGCCGCCGACATGATCGTGTTCGGCGAAAAGACGACCGGCGCCTCGAACGACATCGAGGCGGCGACGAACCTGGCGCGCAGGATGGTCTGCGAGTGGGGCATGAGCGAGGCGCTCGGACCGCTCGCGCTCGGACACAAGGACGAGATGGTGTTTCTCGGTCGTGACCTCGGCCACCAGAAGAACTACAGCGAGGACACCGCCGAGATGATCGACAAGGAAGTGAAGGAGTTCGTCGAGGGCGGGCTCAAGCGCGCGCTCGCGGTGCTCGAGTCCAACCGCGACAAGCTCGAGTTGCTCGCGCAGACCCTGCTCGAGCGCGAACAGATGGATGGCGACATGATGGGCAAGCTGATGCGCGGCGAGAGCCTGCCGCCGATGGACGCGCCGCGCCGGGGCGACCCGAGCATGATCGCGGCGGGCCCGGGCCCCGAATTCACGCCCACGCCGACTCCCGAGGGACTCGGCCCCGGCGCCGCCGCTCCCACCCCGGCGGCCTGAGCGCGATGGCGAAGGCGGCACCCGGCGCCGCCTTTGCCTGGCGCGTGACGGGGCGCACCTACGATCTCTCGCGCCGCGCGCTGGTCATGGGCATCCTCAACCTCACCCCGGACTCGTTTTCCGACCGCGGGCGCCACGCCGATCCCGGCGCGGCGTTCGAGCGCGCGCTCGCCATGGTCGAGGAGGGTGCCGACGTGATCGACGTCGGCGGCGAGAGCACGCGCCCCGGCGCGGTCGTCGTTCCGGTCGAGGAGGAGATCGCCCGCATCCGGCCGCTCCTCGAGCGGCTTGTGCCGGTGTGCCCCGTGCCGATCTCGATCGACACCAGGAAGACCGAGGTCGCGCGCGTCGCGTTCGACCTGGGCGCCGCGATCCTCAACGACGTCTCCGGCCTGCGCATCGACCCCGCGGGCGGCGAGGGTCACGAGCGCGCGGCCCTCGCCGCCCGGCACGGCGCCGGCCTCGTGCTCATGCACATGCAGGGCGATCCCCAGACCATGCAGGTGGAGCCGCACTACGACGACGTCGTGGGCGAGGTGAAGGGCTTCCTGTTCGACGCCGCGCGCCGCGCCGGCGAGGCGGGCGTGCCGCGCGAGGCGATCGCGCTCGATCCCGGGATCGGGTTCGGCAAGGCCGCGGCCCACAGCCTGGCCCTGCTTCGCGGCACCGAAGACCTCGCGTCCGCCGGCTATCCGGTCTTGATCGGCGTGTCGAAGAAGAGCCTGTTCGGTGCGCGCTTCGGGCTCGCGCTCGAGGACCGCGTCGAGGCCGGCATCGCCGCGGCCGTCGCCTGTGTCTTAAGAGGCGCCCGGATCATCCGCACGCATGACGTCCGGGCGACTGCCCGCGCGCTGCGCGTCGCGGAAGCATTGCTCTGATCGGCCGCGATCACCGCAACAGGACGATCTTCCTCGTGACTGTGTCCGCCCCCTGCGAGAGCCGGAGGAAATAGACGCCGGCGCGGCGGCGCTCGGGCAGGTCGAAGGGCACCGTGCGGAGGCCGGCGGGGACGAGGCCGAGGTTGCGGGTCTCGACGTGACGGCCGCGAGCGTCGAACAACTCCGCGCGGAGCGGCGCGATGCCGTTGGAGCGCAGCGTGATCGAGAGCGGGCCCGTCGTCGGCATGGGCGCGAGCGAGAGCAGGGCGAAGCTCAAGGTGCCCGGAATCTCGATCACCACCTCGCCGGCGGGAGTTCCGGCGATCACGATGCGATAGGAGTACGTGCCCCCGGGATAGACGCGCTGATCGCGCGCGAGGATCGAACCGTCGATCGTGATGTCGGCGGCACCGAAGTCGAACCAGGTTCCCGCAGGCGGGGCGTCGGGGAGCCCGATCCCGCCGCCCTCGACATCGACCCGCTTCTCGACCCGAACCTGGGCGCCGGGTGCGGTGTCGGTCTGCCAGAGCAGGTGAACGCCGTCCGACTCGATGCGAGCCCCGGAGAACCACGCCCTGTAGGTCGCGCCCAAGGCGTCGAACTCGAGCGCCCGAAAGTCCGGCAGCAGGTCGTCGAACAGCTCGCTGCCGCCGTAGGTGACCATGCGATCGCGCCTCGGATCGTACACGGCCGACGCGCTGGTGGCCGGATAGGGCTCCGGGCCCGCGGTGCCGAGAAAGCTCCACGCCGGCGCCCCGTCGAGCGAGAGCGCCCAGACCCCGTAGGACGTGAAGACGAGGTCGGTGTCGCTGGTGTAGCCGCCCCACAGGACCATGCGGCGCCGGCGCGGATCGTAGACCGCGGAGTGGCGCGAGCGCGCCCCCGGCCCCAGCTCAGCAGTCGTGATCCGCGTCCAGCGCGGCGACGCTCCGAGCGACAGCGCCCACACCTCCGGCTGCGAGCGCCCTGCGATCGATCCGCCGTAGACGATCATGCGGTCGTGGCCGGCGTCGTAGATCGCGCTCGCCGAGTAGCGCGGCTCAGGCCGCTCGCCGAGTGGCGCGAGCCGCCGCCACACGCCCGTCCCCGTCAGTGAAAGCTCCCACACGTCGCCGAACGTCGAGTCCGGCCCGAGGCCGCCGTAGACGACGAGCGAGCGCCGGATCGGGTCGTAGATCCCGGCGTGGCCCCGCCGGCCCAAAGGCCCGGGGACACCGGTCGCGAAGGGCATCCAGGCATAGGGCGGCTCGGCTCCCATGGTCCAGGTGTCGCCGAAGTAACGATTGCCGTCGCCTCCGCCGTCATTCCAACCGCCGAAGATCACGAGCCGGCGCAGGACGGCATCGAAGGCGCCCAGGGTCTCGTGCCGGGCTTCGGGGCGCTCGCCGCTGGCGGGGATGCGCGTCCAGTGCTCGGGCGCGGCCAGCTCCGCCCGCCACACCTCGTCCGAGAAGACCGAGGCTCCATTGAGGGATGTCAGCCCGCCGAAGATCCAGAACGCGTCACCCACAGGATCGATCGCGGTGGCATGGCCGTAGCGCGGGATCGGCGTGTCGAGCGCGGGCGCCAGGCGTTGCCATTCGGGAACCCCGCTCAAGTTGAGTGCCCAGGTCTCGTTGGAGGGGAAGCTGCCGGGCAGGCCCTGCGACCGCCCCCCACCGTGGACGACGATGCGGCGCCTCCCTGGGTCGAACGCGAGGCAGGCTTCGGAAAGTTCGGCAGGCGCGTCGCCGGTGAGGACCGTCTGGGTCCAGCTCGGGGTTCCGGAGAGGTCGAACGACCAGATGTCGTGCGCCGCCTGGCCCGTGGCCGCGATCGTGCCCCCGAGCGTCACGATGCGTTCGCCCGCAGCGTCGAGCACGCCGATCGCGCCGTCGCGCGGCGGCGGGCGCCCGGTCACGACCGAAATGCGCGCCCACGTCGGCACGGGAGTGAAGCGCAATTCCCACGCGTCGGTGAACACGGTGTCGCGATTGCGGCCCCCCAGGATCACGACGCGATCGCGCGGCGGATCGTACGCGACGATTGCCCCCCACCGCGGAGCCGGCGCGCCGCTCGGCGTCACGCGTGCCCAGCGCAGGGTGTCGGCGAACGGCGTGATCGTCCAGGCGTCGGGCGAGGCCCCCGTTCCCAGGCTCGCCGCCGCGAGCTGCCCGCCGTAGAGCACGAGCCGATCGCGCAACCCGTCGCGCACGAGCGCGGCCTGCGTGCGCGCGCTCGGCGTTCCGCCCTGCGGCATGAGCAGAATCCACTCCTCGGGATCGGCGTCGAGCGCCCACAGCCCGCTCAGGACTCCGGAGGAATAGATGCCGCCGTACATCCACACGCGATCGTGCAGCGGATCGTAGACCGAGGCCGACCCCGAGCGCGGGACGGGCACGCGGCCGAGCGGGGCAAGCTGGGTCCACGCGGCGGAATCGGGCGCGAATCTCCAGACATCACTGCGCAGGCTTTGATCGTAGCCGCCGAACATCAGGAAGCGGTCGCGCCTCGAGTCGTAGGCGAGCGTCGCCCCCCGGCGTGTCGGAGGCATGAAGTCGCGCCACCTGCCGTCGTTGACCGTGGTGGCATGCGGGCGGAGGGCTTCCCCGCGGACATGGGCGCGCGCGTCGAGTTTGCCAGCGCGCCCGTCGGTCGCGGCGCTCACGGGAGATGCCGGCGCGAGCAGCAGCGCGAACGGGACGAAGGCGAGAACCCACAGAAGCGTCATCGGGTCAGCACGATCTTGCCGGTGAATTCCCGATCGCCGAGGAAGATCCGGGCAAAATAGATGCCCGGGCGCGGACGGTATCCGCCCTCGCCGTTCCCGTCCCAGTGCAGGATGTGACGGCCGGCCGCGCGCACCCGCGTGCCGAGGTCTTTGACCAGCCGGCCCCGCGTGTCGTAGATGCGGGCCTTGACCGGCGTCGCCGTCGGCAGGTCGAACGCGACGTCCACGCCGACGCTCGTGGGATTCGGCGTCATGCCCAGCATGGCGAACGCGGGACCGGTCGTCGGAGGCGGCAGGACGCCGCCCGTGGCCGCAAGATCGAGGTACCACTCCGGCTCGCGCAGGAATTCGTACGGGCTCGACGCCACCGCACCGCCCAGGATCACGACGCGATCGAGGTCGGGATCGTAGAAGGAGACGTGGCCACCGCGACTACGAGCCCCCGGGCCGGCCGGGATGTATTCGCGCCAGGTGGGTCCGGGCGCCAGTTCGAGCGCGGCGCAATCGAAACGGTATCCGCCCGCGTCGCGGCCCCAGAACACCAGCATGCGATCCCGCAACGGATCGTAGACCGCCGAATGAAACGAGCGCGCCAGCGGCGGCGAGCCCCTGGGGGTGAGCGGAATCCAGGAATCGCCGTCGGCGAAGGACAGGAACCAGGTGTCGTTGAGAGGGACGCCTCCTTCGAGCGAGCCGGCATTCCCGCCGAACACGATCATGCCGTCGCGACGCGAGTCATAAACGGCCGTGGCGCCGAAGCGTGCCGGCGGCGGCAGCCCGCGCGGTTGTAATCGTTCCCACCGCGGCGTGCCGGCGAGCGAGAGCGCCCAGGTTTCCCCCAGCGCGCGCCCGGCGAATCCTCCGAACACCACCATGCGCCGGCGCACGGGGTCGAGCACCGCGGCTGTGGCCCATCTTCCCGAGGGAGGTTCGCCTTCGGGGAACAACCGTTTCCAGGCCGGGAAGCGGCCCGACGGGAACGTCAATTGCCAGACATCGCCGAATTCCGCAGTGTCGAACATGCCGCCGAACAGGATCGTGCGATCTCCGACAGAATCGAACACCGCTGCGGAGTAGAACCGCCTGATGGGGTTGGGTGAGGTGTTTTCGTTGCGTTCCCAGTCCTGCGACACGCCAAGGTTGATCCAGCTGGTCCCGATGAAAGGTGAGAGTGTGATGGCGCGCCGGCGGCTGCGGTCGAACACCGCCTGGCCCCCATCTCCGATCGTCGAAGTTGCTCCGCTCAGCGCGATCGGGTTCCAGCGCGCACCCGCAGTTCCCGCAAGCTCATAGAGGTCGTAGCGCTCCTCGGAATACTCCGGGGTGTCTCTGCCATATCCGCCATAGAGGTAGAGCGCCCCGGTCCGCTCGTCGAAGGCGGCACAATTGGCGCCGCGCGCGCGCGGGAGCGGACCCGGGGGAGTGATCTCGGTCCAGCCGGTGCGCGTCGCGAGATCGAATTGCCACAGCCCGGCGCTGTCGGGAGCGCCGTCCACCCGATACCCGGCGTAGAGCAGAAGGCGCCGTCGCGCCTCGTCCAGCACGATGCTTCGGGCGTTGTCGCTGACGAAGACATCGGGGAGCGTATCGGCAAGCGCCCAGGATTCCCAGGCCGCCGGTCCCGCGAGGGAAAGGCTCCAGACTTCATCCCAGTGATTGCCAAAGTTGACGCCATCGTGCCCCCCGACCGCGATCAGGCGATCCGCCAGGGAGTCGACAAAGCACTGGGCGAATCCGCGCCGCAATCGATCCCCCGAGAACGGCAGGACGGACCAGCGGGGAGTCCCGGTGAGATCGAGGGCGAACACCTCGCTCATCAGGCTGTCACTGATGGGATCCCGCCCCCCGAAGATCAGGAGCCGATTCCGCACGGGATCCAGCGCCAGCGCAAAGTCTTGTCGCCCCAGCGCAACGGGTCCCACCGGCTCGATCCTTCGCAACTGGGCGGGCTCGGAGAGCAGGAGCTCCCAGGGATCGAAGAGAAACCGTCCGCGATTCTCCTCCGAACAGCAGCTGTCCCCGGGGTCGAATCTGGCGCTGACGAGCAGCAATCGGTCGTGCTTCGCGTCGTAGACCGAGCGCATCGAGCGACCGCGCTCGAGCTGAACCGGAGACAGCTCCGTCAAGGCCCAGGCCCTTGCCCCGCTGTCGGGAAGGCTCCAAACCTTGGAGGTCGCCCGGTACTCGAGATCCACCAGCGATACCTGGCGCCGCTTCGCGTCGTAGAAGAACGGCGAGTTCCAGTCGACCCGCGGCGGCGATGGCAGCACCCACGTGTCGACGCTCGGCGCCGCGTCCGACACGGCGGGCGCGCCCAGCAGCGTCGCGAGGAAGGCCGCGACTAGTAGTAGAAATGCCACTGGAGGAGGAGCTGGTTCTCGTCGGGAGCGTCTTCCGGGACCACGCGGCGCAAGGATAGCTTGAGGTCGGCGAACGGGACGGGCGTGACGTCGGTTTCGAGCGTGTAGCGTTCCTGCGCCCGCCCGGCAACCCGGTGATCGAGGTCGATGAAGTCGTATTTGGCGCGCACGAGCCACCCGCGCGCGAGCCGGACGTCGGCCTCGGCGAAGAAGCCGCGCGCATCGGAGGCCGTGCCGGCGCCATCGTCGGTGCGGCCGAGCCCGGCCTCGGCGAAGAGCTGAAGCTGGGGCGCGACGTTGAGCGCCGCGTAGATCGAGCCCCGCGTGTCGTCGCGCTTTGAAGTCGAGGCGTGGTTGTGATAGCCGGAGACGCCGATCATGTAGAGCGAAGTCTGATAGGTCACCTTGCCGGTCAGGGCCTGCGCGTGGTTCGCGAAGGCCGGGCCGCCGTTCGTGATCGCGGCGCTGGCGAGCCAGCCCACCTCCGGCGCGAAGCCGACTTCGAGCCCGCCCTCGACTTCCCTCGGGTCGTACGGCAGGAAACCCGTGGTGCCGAACGAGCCGGCCGCGGCTTGGCGAAAGCCCGCACGCATCGCACCCGTGTGATCGTCGATCCGTAGCCCGAATGGCACCCGGAACTGTCCCGCCTTGAGGTAGAGCCCCATCGGCAGGTCGTGGATCATTCCCCAGGCGTCGCGCGACTGCCGGAGGTCGCGGTTATAGGTCAGCGTCAGCTTGGGGTGGGGCGCGAAGGTCACGTAAAGCGCGCCCTGCATCGGGAAAAAGGTCGAGACCGCGGGATCCTCCGCCCCCACCGGGGCCACCCAGGTGTACTGCTGCCTCAGGTTGGTCCCGAAGTAGAGCGCGTCCCCCAGCTTGTTCGCCAGCACCAGGTCGGCCCACTTGCCGACATCGGGCGTGAGCGCGTGGCGGTTCTTCTCGAAGAGGAAGCCGAACTCGTTGCGGGGCCCGCCGCCCTGTGGATCGAAGTGGCAGGCCGAGCACGGAAGTCCCTGTCGGGCCGCGTAGAGCGGCAGCGCAGTCGCGCGCGGGGCCATCGACACGGCAGCCACGAGGCAAAAGGCCACGGCGAGCAAGGGAGGGCAACGGGACAAGGGCATCCTCGGATCGGAGAAATCGGTGGGTCGAAGGCCATGGGCGGACAAGGGGGCCGCGCATCATTGTGGCGTCGGCGGCGCGCGCGGTCAACGGCAGACGCGCGGCGGATCCCCGCTGGGAGCGGTCCGAACGCTCTGTTACGATGGATCGGAATTACACTGTGGCCTTTGGTCCGGCCCCGAGGAACAACCGTGAACCCCGTCCACAAGATCTGGCTCCTCGATGCCCTCGACGTGCTCCTGGTGGCGGTGCTGTTCTACCGCCTCCTGGTCGGCGTCAAGGGCACCCGCTCGGCCCAGATGTTCGTCGGACTCCTGGTGCTGGTCGTGGTGTCGGCTGCGGCGCGCTTCCTCGGCCTGATCGCGGTCGACTACATCGCGACCAACCTCCGCACGGTCTGGCTGATCACCTTCGTCATCCTGTTTCAGCCCGAGCTGCGCCACGCGCTGGCCCAGTTCGGGCGGACGCCGTTCTTCCGTTCGTTCCTGCGGGTCGACGAGTACGGCGTCCTGGGTGAAGTCGTCCGCGCGGCCGAAAGCCTTTCTGCAAACCACCACGGCGGCCTGATCGTGATCGAGCGGAACGAGGGCCTGCGCAACTTCGTCGAAACCGGGACGCGGCTCGACGCCCGCGTCAAGTGTGCGCTGATCGAGACCCTGTTCACGCCCAATTCGCCACTCCACGACGGCGCGGTGATCATCCGCGGCGACCAGGTCGTGGCCGCGGGCTGCATCCTCCCGCTCTCCCAGAACATACGAATCGCCTCGGCGCTGGGCACGCGGCACCGGGCCGCGATCGGGATCTCCGAGGAGACCGACGCGGTGGCGGTGTGCATCTCCGAGCACTCGGGCGCGATCTCGGTGGCCTGGCGGGGTGTGCTGCTCGAGCGCCTCGACGAGGGCAAGCTCAGGAGCGAGCTCTCGCGCATCCTCCGGGTTTCGAATGAGGAAGAGGAATCGCCGGCGCACCCGACGCACGCCGGCGGCGAGCCGCCCGATCCGCTCGCGCACCCCGCCGACCCGCGTTTGAGGGCCGGCGGCGACGACGGCCCCTCGGCCTGACGCGTGCTCAAGCGGCTGCTCGCCACACCTCTCACCGGTGCCGTGCTCGCGCTCTTTGCGGGCGCCGCCGCGGCACATGACCCTTCATTGCGCCCGCGCTTCGACCTGCTCGTCCTCTTCGCCAGCTACCTGCTCGCGGTCGTCGCGCTCGAGATCCGTGCGGCGCATGGCGCAGGCGCACACGGCGGCCGCCTCCCCGCGGGCGCGCTCGTGCTCGCGGCCGCGATCGCCGGTGCGACCTTCGTGCTGGTGCGCGGCTGGCCCGCATTCTGGATCGTGGTCGCCCTCGCTCTGCTCGCCCTCGCGTTCGTCGCCGGGCCACGCCTGGCCGACACGGTCCTGGGCGGCGTGGTCACCGTCCTTGTGCTGGGCCCCCTGGCGAGCGCCGGCGCCGCGCTTGCGGTGGCCGGACACGTCTCCGCCATGGCGGTCTGGGTCGGGCTGCCGATCGGCATGCTCGCCGACGCCGCGCGCCGCGCGCGCGAGAACGCGGCCGACGACGGGCACGCTCCCGGGGTCGCGCAGGGCCCGACGCACCACGACACGCCCCCCGCCCCGCCCTGGTTCGCCGGCGACCTGGTCGGCGCCTATGGCTCGATCCCGGCGCTGGCGCTGGCGGGCGCGTTGCCGTGGGCTGCGCTCGCCGCCTGGCTCACACTCCCGTGGGCCCTGGGCGAAGCGATCCATGCGCGCCGCGGCCCCTACGCCTGGGGAGAGGCCGCCCGCCGGGCCCGCCGGCTCCACCTGGCGTTCGCGCTGCTGCTCGCGCTCGGAGTGCTGGTCGCGCGCGCAATTGCCACGCGCGTCGTCTAGCTCCCGCGAGTCCTTGACGCGGACTTGACGATTGCCGTCGATTCGGGCCAACCGTTCCGCGCCTGGTGGCATCGACAGAGGACATCCCAACCGTCGCAACCCGAGTTTTCTCGTGGCCACTCCGCGGAGGAAAGTCATGCGTCGATTTGTTCCCTGGATCCTCGTCGTCGCGGCCGTCTTTTCGGGTTGTGCCAGGCACGCGTCCGACGTCACCGCACCTCAGTCGGGGGAGTCCGCCCCGGCGCCGGTCCTCATGGGGAGCGCCGGGCCCTCGACCCTCGTTGACGAGTACATCGTGGTCATGAAGCCGGGCGTCAAGAACCTGGACCTCGTGGTCGACGCGCTCAGCGGCCGTCTTGCATTCAAGGCAAGGTACCGCTATCGGCATGCGATCAAGGGCTTCGCCGCGAGGCTGACGCCGGCGGCGGTCGAGTTGCTGCGCGCCGACCC
>JBKJOC010000371.1:0-2723 GCA_046595725.1 Candidatus Eiseniibacteriota bacterium | reverse complement strand
CCGAATTGCTTGGAACGCGCCTGCGAAAGATCGAGGTCCGCGACCAGCGCGCGCGGCGACGCGGCACCCGCGCGCACGAGCGCCGTCCCATTGGGCGCCGCGATCTGGCTCCTGCCGGTGAACGCGATCCTGCGGTCGGGGCGGCGATCTTCGCCGACACGATTTGCCGTCACCGTGAAGACGCGGTTCTCGAGCGCGCGCACGAGCAGGGCCTGCTGCGCGGCACGCGGCACGACCAGGTTCGAGGGATGCGCGATCAAGTCGGCGCCGGCGAGTGCGAGGACCCGCCAGATCTCCGGGAAGCGCCAGTCGAAGCAGATCAGCATCCCGACACGCGCGGGCCCGACGCGCGACAGCCGGGGCGCGCGGTCGCCGGGGGTGAACCAGAGCTTCTCGTCGTCGAACAGGTGCAGCTTGCGGTAAACATCCTTCACGCGGCCGTCCGGACCGATCAACGCGCTCGAGTTGTAGATGCGCGAACCGCCCTTTTCAGGGAAACCCGCGATCACGTGCACCTTGCGCGCGCGTGCCCAGGCCGCGAGCGCGTCAAGGCCCGGCGCGTGGGCGGCGCGGCCACCCGGCGTCTCGGCGAGCGCGCGGACCTCGGCGCGCGAGGCGAACGCATAGCCCGATGTCATGAGCTCGGGGAAGACGTAAAGCGAGGCCGTCACTCGCTCGGCGAGCGCCAATGCGCGTCCTACGTTGCTCTCGACGTCGCCGAACCTGGGGCGGGTCTGGAGCGCGGCGACGCGCAGCACCGGCGCCGTCGCACGGCGGGCGGTCCTCATCGCGCCGCCTCCACCGCGGCCCGGAATGCGGCCGCCTCGGGGGCGGCCAGGAAGGTGTGGAGCGCGGCCTGCATCTCGGGCAGCCGGCCGACGAAGAAGTGGTCGGCGCCGTCGACCAGGTACTTCGCCTTGGGATCAGCCCATGCCGGCCACGCCGCCTCGAGGTCGGCCAGCGGGCAGAGCTCGTCCGCCGTCCCCTGGACCACGCCCTTGGGCACGTCGCAGAGCGCGAGATGCGAGAAGTCGCGCCGGCCCACGCCCGGCGCGACCGCCCACAGGAGCCGCACGCGCGCGTCGGTCGGGCCGTAGGACAGGCAGATGCCGCCGCCGAAGGAGAACCCGGAGAGCACGAGTGGCGTGCCGGGATAGAGGCCCGTCAGGTAGTCGACCGCGGCCCTGGCGTCGTCCTGCTCGCCCCCGCCATCGTCGTGCGTCCCGGGACTGGCGCCGACGCCACGAAAATTGAAGCGCAGCGTGGCGCATCCCTCCTGCTGGAACGCTAGGGCGGTGCGGAACACGACCTTGTTGTGCATCGTGCCGCCGAACAGGGGATGCGGGTGGCACACCACGGCGAGCGCGCGCGGTGCCTCGTCCTCCACGAACTCGAGCACGCCCTCGAGTTCACCGATCCGGGACGGGATCGAGACCTTGCGCACACGCGCGGTTTCGGGGCGGCGGGTCACGGGCTTAACGGGACCTCCGGGAGTGCGACTAGACCTTTTCCTCGACCGTGGCGGAGTCCATCAGCTTCCACTTCGGGCGCAGGTTCGCCTGCAGGACGCGCTTGCGCACGCGGATCGACTGCGGCGTGACCTCGGCGAGCTCGTCCTCGCGGATCCACTCCAGCGTCTGCTCGAGCGACATGACGCGCGGCGGAACGAGTTGGAGCGCTTCCTCCGAACCCGAGGCGCGCATGTTCGAGAGCTTCTTTTCCTTCGCCACGTTGACGTCCATGTCGTCGACGCGCGCGTTCTCCCCGATCACCATTCCTTCGTACACCGCGGCCGTCGGGTGGACGAAGATCACGCCACGCTCCTGCAGGTTCTCGATCGCGTAGCCGGTGGCCTTGCCCGTGCGGTCGGCGACCAGCGCGCCGGTCGCGCGGTGCGGGATGTCCCCCACCCACGGCCGGTAGCCCGAGAAGATGTGGTGCAGCAGGCCGGTGCCCCGGGTGTCGGTCAGGAACTCGGTGCGGAAGCCGATCAGGCCGCGCGCGGGCACGTCGAACTCGAGGCGGACGCGGCCGGTGCCGTGATTGACCATCTTGGTCATGCGGCCCTTGCGCGGTGCGAGCTTCTGCGTCACCACGCCGAGGTGCTCCTCGGGGCAATCGACGACCAGGTGCTCGTAGGGCTCGTGGGTCTTGCCGTCGACCTTGCGCGTGATTGTCGTCGGCTTGCCGACCGACAGTTCGAAGCCCTCGCGTCGCATCATCTCGATCAGGATCGCGAGCTGCAGCTCGCCGCGGCCTGAGACCTTGAATGCGTCCGGGGTCTCGGTCTCCTCGACCCGGATCGCGACATTGGTCAGGAGCTCCTTGTCGAGGCGCTCGCGGATCGCGCGCGAGGTCACGTACTTGCCCTCGCGCCCGGCGAAGGGCGAATTGTTGACGCTGAAGATCATCGATACGGTCGGCTCATCGACGCCGATGACCGGCAGTGCGACCGGCTTCTCGGGATCGGCCAGGGTGTCGCCGATCGAGACGCCGTCGACGCCCGCAAGTGCGATGATGTCGCCCGCCTCCGCGCGCTCGGTCGAGACCCGCTTGAGCCCGTCGAACGTGTAGAGCTGGGTGATCTTGTGGGTCGCGCCGATCTTCTCGGGCGTGCACGCGGTGACGCGGTCGCCGATCGCGATCGCGCCGTTGGCGATGCGGCCGATCAGCAGGCGCCCGACGAAGTCGTCGTAGCCCAGGTTGTTGACCAGGAACTGGAG
>JBKJOC010000069.1:0-6537 GCA_046595725.1 Candidatus Eiseniibacteriota bacterium | reverse complement strand
TGCTCTCCTGGTTCGGGGCCGGCGCCGAGAACTTGATCACGAGTGTCGAGAGGCGCACGGCAGAAAGCAGGTGGGTGACCCTGGGCCCCGCCACCGCGCAAGGACCGGGTTCCCTCCGCTACGAGGACCGCACGATCGTGCCGGGGTCGCGTTACGCCTATCGTCTCGCGTACCAGAGCGAGGGAACCCCGCGGTTCACCGCCGAGACGTGGGTGGACGTGCCGGGCCTGGCCCTGAGCCTCGCTGGATTTCAGCCGAATCCCGCGCGCGGGCGAGCCCTCGTGCGGCTCACGCTCCCAAACGCCACACCCGCCACGCTCGAGGCGTTCGATCTGCGGGGCCGAATTGTGGGGTCGAGGGCCGTGGGCTCCCTCGGACCCGGCACTCACGCCGTCAATCTCGATCCATTCGGCCCGTTCAGGCCCGGGATCTATTGGCTTAGGCTTACGCAGGCGGGCCACGTCTTGACCACCAAGGGGATCGTTCTCCCCTGAAGCGACACCGCGCATCGGGATTGTCGGGCTCTCGAGAATCGAAACCGGACCACCTCTCGGCAACCCGGTTCGTACATTGAGACATCTGGGGTTTGGCTCCCCTTCCTTTACTCGTATCGAACTCTTTGCCTTGCTCAGAAGGCCAATCGCGTCTTGCGATTCAACCAGTTAGCCCAGTTTCGGATTACGGTCTGAGCCCCTCATCCGCTTGGGGTGGGCCCGGCCCCGCCTGGGCCCAATGGGAAAGTCGAAGTCAAACTCGACGGCGAGGTTCGGTCATCCGGTAGATCCGAAAGTGTACTTCGTCAGCAACGCCTTGAACCGCGGGTGTTCACGGATCGGGTCCCAGCGCGGGTCGAGCCGTAGTGTGTGATCGCTGAGCCCCGAAGGCCCCGCAAGCAACCGCTCGATCTCATCGAGCGCGGCCATGGATTCGCCCGCCTGCGCCAGGATTCGTGCACGATCTTCTGCCAGCTTCGGGCCCTCAATTGCATCCTCGCAATACACGAATGATTGCTGCAGCCAAAGGGCCTCGCTCAACGCCTCGTCGCGGCGTTCAAGCCCGGCCAACGCCATTCCGCGGGCGGCATGCACACGCCAGTCGTCCGGGAGTTCACTGAGCGCGGAGTCCAGACGCACGCGGGCCAGATTGAACGCCGCCTCCGATGCAAGGTGGTCACCGAGCAGCTGGTTCGCCCAGGCAGCGTACAGGGCACCGGGAAGAAAGCAGTCCTGATACTCAAAGATGTCGACGCGCTCGACCCGAATCATCTTCAGCAGACCCTCGGCATTCCGTTCCCAAAGCAGGAGGCTGGCACGATCGGCGGCTGCACCCACGCCGCCCGCTAACTCCGCTTCCCTCGGAACGCGGCTCAGTGCCACCCTCAGTGTGTCGAGCTGCCCCTGCCAGCGGACATAGGTCCATGCTCTCGCAATCGCTGCCTCATGATGATCCGGGGCCAGGTTCAGGGCTTGGTCGTACGCTTGCACCGCATCGGCATACCGGTGCATAAATCGATTCGTGTTTCCGCCGAGATCGAAGAACAAGTCCGCGTCACGCGGGTTGAGCTGCGTGGCCGTCTCGAACGCCGCCAGGACCTCATTCCAATTTCCGAGCCGCCGGTGGATTGCCCCTTTCCACAACCAAACGTCGGCGTCATTGGGCAGTCCCTCGAGCCCAATCGCGAATTCGTCCAACGCTCTTCGGTAGTCGCGTCGGCCCCAGTAGTGCACCAGGCCCATCGCGATGTGGGCCTGCGGCAAGTTCGGCGCGAGCCGCATAGCCGACTCTGCTTCCTCGCGCTGGCGGGCTGCTCGCGCCGGCGAGGGGTCGTACCGCAGCCAGTACATCTGACCATGCACTTGCGAGAGTTCCGCGTGCGCGAGCGCGAAGTCTCTGTCCAGCCCGAGCGAGCGCTCGTAGAGTCGCTGAGCGATCTCACAATTCTGCCGAACGTAGCCGGGACGCGTCCAATAATCGCGCCCCTGTAGATACAGCCGGTAGGCCTCGGCATTTGCTGTGGGCGGCGCCGCGATCCTCCCCTGCTCGTCGCTCGTCAGGACCGCTCCCACCGCCGCCACGACCTCCTGCGCCACCTCGCTCTGGATCGCGAACGCGTCGTCCAGCGTCCGGTCGTAACGCTCGGCCCAGAGATGCTCGTCCGTCGCCGCATCGATCAGTTGCACGTTCACCCGCAGCCGTTCGCCCAATACTTGAACGCTCCCTTCGACCACGCTCCCCACCCCCAACTCGACTGCGATCTGCTTGAGCAGCTTGGACGTGCCCTGGTAGCCCATCACCGAGGTCCGACTGATCACCTTGAGCGCCGCGACCTTCGCAAGCTGGGTCAAGAGTTCGTCGTGCAGCCCGCCCGCGAAATACGCATGGGGCCCGTCGGCACTCAGGTTCTGGAACGGCAGCACCGCGATCGCCCTGCACTCATGGCCCGACCTGGTGGGAACCGCCGCCAGCATTGCCGACTCCGGGTGGGCGAGCGCCTCAGCGAATCCGGCAGCAGTGGCGTATCGGTCCGCCGAGAGCTTCGCAAGTCCCCGCGCGATCGCTGCCGCCACGCCGCGCGAAACCGTGGGACGAAGCTCGGTGACGGGATGCGCCTCGACCGTCAGGTGTTGACGGATCACGCCCTCGGTCGTCGGGGCAACGAACGGTGGTTGTCCGGCGAGCATCTCGTAGAGTACGCAGGCGAGGGCGTAGAGGTCCGTGCGCCCATCGACCACGCCGTCGCTTGCCTGCTCCGGGCTCATGTAGCGCGGTGTCCCAAGCGTCATTCCAGCCTGCGTCGCCACCTGGGTCCTCCCCTGGGTGGCCGAGGCGCCCGTGGCCCGGGCGATCCCGAAATCCGCGACCAGCGCCATGCCTCCCGAAAGCAGAACATTCTCGGGCTTGATATCGCGATGAACGATGCCGTGGTCGTGAGCATAACCCAGGGCGCCCGCGATCTCGCGAGCGAGGCGAAGAGCGTCTTCGACCGGCAGCTGTCCCTCGCGGTCCAGACGGGCGCGGAGTGACTCACCCTCGATGTGAGGCATGACGTAATAGAACTGGCCGTCCGCGGCGCCCGAGTCGTGGAGGGGAAGGATGTGAGGATGATTGAGCTGCGCGGCAATCTCGACCTCGCGCAAGAACCGGTCGGGTCCGATCTCCGCCGCCAGATCGGGGTCAATGACCTTGATCGCGACCCGGCGGCGGTGCTTCAAGTCCTCCGCCAGGTACACGGTGGCCATCCCGCCGCGGCCAAGCTCGCGCACGATGCGGTAGCGGTCGGCGAGGGCATCGCGCAGGCGTTCGAGGGCCGTAGACAAGGTGAAACCTCCGGTGAGAGCGGCCTGCGACGATACCATACGGGGCGCCTTCGAGCCGTTTCGCGGGGAGCATGCCGGGGATGGTGGCCTGCGAACTGATTCTACGCTTCGTCTGCGTGCGGTAAGTGGGTGTTGCGCGGAAGCGGCTGCCGGTGCGTTTATCAGCCGCTCCCCTAGGCACGAGGTTTGCCCCTCGACACCGGCCTCTACGGCCTCGTGGTGGTCAATGACAACGGCGGGACCGGCGACTATTCGCTGGAGGTCACGAGCACGCACGTCGGCGTCGACCCGGGGCCTCGGGCGCGGGCGTCGGTCGCGTCGTGGGGCGAACGGCGGCGGACCTCGCCGCTTCATCCGCGATGCCGGCGCTCGTGTCGCCATAACGCCCTCCGAGCCTGGTAGGCTAGCAGAGGACTGGGCACTCGTTCTGCATCAGGAACTGGGGGGCACGTCAGGCTCGGTGTGCAGAAATGGTCGCGCGTAGCACCCTCCGAGTCGCCCTCGCCACGCAGCCGACCACTTCCTCCGGACTCGGCAGGCTACTTCGGGTAGATTCCATCGCATGTCCCTGAATCCGGGCACCCGCCTCGGTACCTACGAAATCCTCGGTCCGCTCGGCGCGGGGGGGATGGGAGAGGTCTATCGCGCGAAGGACCTTCGGCTCGGCCGAGAAGTGGCGGTGAAGGTGCTGCCTTCGGAGGTCGCGTCGTCTCCCGACCGCCTGGCGCGCTTCGAGCGCGAGGCGCGCACGGTGGCGGGGCTCAACCACCCCAACATCGTCACGCTCCACTCCGTCGAGGACGCGGACGGCATCCGCTTCCTCACGATGGAACTGGTCGAAGGCCAGACGCTGTCGGACCTCGTCCCCGCCGGCGGGCTGCCGCCATCCCGCGTTCTCGAACTCGCGATTCCATTGGCCGACGCGCTGGTGGCAGCCCACGAGCGCGGCGTCATCCACCGCGATCTCAAGCCCGGGAACGTCATGGTGACGCGCGACGGGCGGGTGAAGGTCCTCGACTTCGGCCTGGCGAAGATGGTGCGTGAGGACTCCTCGAGTCCGGAGCTCACCCTTGCCGCGACCATGGAGTCCCCGCTCTCGAGCGACGGCCAGGTGCTCGGCACCGTGCCCTACATGGCGCCGGAGCAGTTGCGCGGGGAGACGGCAGATGCTCGGAGCGACCTGTTCGCGTTCGGAATCATGCTGTATGAACTCGCCACGGGCCGCAGACCCTTCACCGGCGACAGTTCTGCCGAAGTGGCGTCTTCGATCCTGCGAGACCTCCCCGCGCCGCTCTCACAAGTCCGCGCGGACGTTCCGGGAGATCTCGAGCGGATCGTGAGCCACTGCCTGGAGAAGAGTCCCCGGGAGCGCGTGCAGACGGCGCTCGACGTGAACAACGAGCTCCGCCGCCTGCGAAAGGTTCTGGAACGTGGAGAGCCCGAGAAGCGGGCGGCGGAGACGGTCGCCTCGATCGCCGTGCTGCCGTTCGTGAACCGAAGCGCCAGCGCGGACGACGAGTATTTCTCCGACGGGCTGGCCGACGAGTTGCTGAACGTGCTCGCAAAGATCCGGGGTCTGCACGTGACGGCGAGGTCCTCCTCGTTCCACTTCAAGGGCAAGGGCGCGACCGTTGCCGAAGTCGGCAAAGTCCTCGGCGTCGCCACCGTGCTCGAGGGCAGCGTCCGCAAGGCTGGCAACCGGGTGCGCATCTCCGTCCAGCTCGTTCAGGTCGCCGACAGCAGGCAACTCTGGTCGGAGACCTACGACCGGACGCTCGAGGACATTTTCGCGGTGCAGGACGACATTGCCCAATCGGTCGTCAAGGAGCTCCGCACGAGGCTCCTGGGCCAGGAACCCGACTCCGACGCGAGCGGGCAAGCAAAGGCCGAGGTGGCGAAGGCGGCGAAGGGGCGCAGCACCGACCCCGAGGCGCAGCGGCTGTACCTCCTGGCCCGGCACCTCGTCGAACGCTTCACCCGGGAGGACATGGCGAAGGCGATCGAGTACCTGAACCAGGCGCTGGCGCTGGAGCCTGCATTCGCGCTTGCCTGGGCGTGGTTGGGGGTGGCTTACACCCAACAGGTCAACCATGCCTGGCACCCCAGGGTCGACGGGATCGGGCGCGCCCGCGACGCCATCGCGAAGGGGCTCGCGCTGGAGCCGGATCTGGCGGAAGGACACGCGGCGATGGGATGGCTTCAGACATTCTTTGACTGGGACTTCCGCGGGGCGCAGGCGTCGTATGCACGGGCGCTGGAACTTGCGCCCGGGAATGCCTTGGCGCTTCGCTGGGCCGGCGTGTTGGAGAAGAGCATCGGCCGACTCGATGAGGCGATCCGGCTGACGTCCCTGGCGCTGGAGCACGATCCGCTGAGCGCGAGTGCCTACTTCAACCTCGGGCAGTTCCTCGAAGCTGCGGATCGCCTCCCGGAGGCGGAAGCGGCATTCCGGAAGGCGCTCGAGATCTCCCCGCAGGGGGCAGGAGACCACGCCGCCCTCTCCCTGGTGCTTCTCGCCCAGCGAAGGAGTGAGGACGCACTGGCCGAGGCGACTCGGGAGTCAGACGAGGGCTGGCGCCTCTGGGCGCTGGCGTGCACGTACCACGGAGTGGGCCGCGCGGCGGAATCGGATGCGGCGCTCCGGGAGTTGATCGAGAAATACGCGGAGGGCTACGCCTATCAGGTCGCAACCGTGTATGGCATTCGCGGTGAGGCCGATTCGGCCTTCGAGTGGCTGGAGCGGGCCTACGCGCAGCGGGATGGCGGTCTCACAGCAATGCGTTCGGAGCGGAGCTTGCGTTCCCTCGTCGGCGATTCGCGATGGGGTGCGCTTCTCACGAGGGTGGGGCTCGAGGGGTCGCGGTTCTCCGCGGAGATTGCCCCGATTCCGTAGACAGTTCGCCTACGCTTCCCTGGCTGCTCGCGCCTTCTCGAACGCGGCCGGGGTGGACTGGCGAGCCCAGGAATGGAGCCTACGAGATTCTCGGGGCGGTTCAAGGCGGTTGCAAGGATCGGGTTCCAGTGTGGTTCCAACTGGATGGTGCGCGGAACCGTGTGAATTCACGATGAACATGCCAATGGCTCTGAACCCTCACCGGCCAGGTCTCGGCAACCCGGTTCGCACGCTGAGACATCTTGAAACTGGCTCCGGGCGTTGGTTAGTCTGCGAGCCGATCCTGATCTCAAGAAGTGGCCGTATTCACGACCCAGCGGGTCCGAA
>JBKJOC010000448.1:0-7415 GCA_046595725.1 Candidatus Eiseniibacteriota bacterium | reverse complement strand
ACCCGGTCGAACGGCCGCCACCTGACGGCCGGAGTCCGGAGCCCGCCGCCGCTCCTGTTGGGCAAATGCCAGGCACGGAAGCGTAGGGCGCCCCCGCCACGGGGGCGCCCCTGGCATTTCTGGGCACGTGTCCTTGGTCCTGCGCCTCAATACCGCCTGCGCGATCGCGTCGGATTCCCCAGCACGCCGCGGATCAGCGCCTGTCCGGTGCGGCTGTTGGCGAACTTGAAGAGTTTTCCCAGCACCGTCGCCGCGGTCGCCGCGGCCTTTGTACCCGTACCGGGCTCCGCATTGCGTGGCTTCGGCTCGGGCGCCGCCTCGGGGATCGACGGCGACGATGCCGGCGCCCTTCCCGAGATCCGCGCCGCCAGCATCTCCCGCGCGCTCTCCCGGTCGACCGCCTTACCGAGCTTCGCCGCCAGCAATGAGCCCGCGGCCGCCGAGGCGAATTCCGCCTCCGAGAGCGGCGCCATGCGCGAGGAAGGCGGCAGCATGCGGCACGCGACGACGGGAGCGGGCGATCCGGTCTCGGCCAGCACCGACACCACCGCCTCGCCGATCGCGAGGGTCGTCAACGTCTCCTCGAGGTCGTAGAACGGCGTGGTCGGGAAGGTCGAAACGGTCGCGCGCAGCGCCTTGGCGTCGTTGGGCGTGAAGGCACGCAGCGCATGCTGGACGCGGTTGCCCAGCTGCTCGAGCACGGAAGCGGGTACGTCCTTCGGCGTCTGCGTCACGAAGAAGATCCCGATGCCCTTCGAGCGGATCAGTCGCACCACGTGCGTGATCTGCTCGGTCAGCGCCTTGGAGGCGTCGTCGAACAGGTAGTGCGCCTCGTCGAAGAAGAAGACCAGGAGCGGCTTGTCGGCGTCACCGCGCTCGGGCAGCTCTTCGTAGAGTTCGGCCAGGAGCCACATGAGGAAGGTCGAGAACAGCCGCGGCCGGTCCTGGACATCGGAAAGCTCGAGGATCGAGATCACGCCGCGGCCGTCGGGCGCGGTGCGCAGCAGGTCGTGCACGTCGAACGCGGGCTCGCCGAAGAACGCGCCCGCGCCCTGGGCCTCGAGTTCGGTGAGCTTGCGCGCCAGGACCCCGGCCGTCGACTTGGCGAGCCCCCCGTAGAGCGAAAGGTCGGGCGGGTCGTCTCCCGCGAGCCACGACACGACGGCGCGCAGGTCGGGCAGGTCGAGCAACGGAAGCTGCTGGTCGTCGGCGAACTTGAAGACCAGCGCCAGAACCGAAGCCTGGGTGTCGTTCAAGTCGAGCGCCTTGGCCAGGAGCAGCGGGCCGAAGTCCGCGACGGTCGCGCGCATGGGCGCGCCGTGGGCGCCGGTCAGGCTCAGGAACTCGACCGGGAATCCGGCGGGGGTGAAGGGGACGCCGAGCGACACCGCTCGCTCGAGAACCTTGGGGGAGGCCTCTCCGGGAGCCAGCATCCCCGAGAGATCGCCCTTCAAGTCGGCCAGGAACACGGGGACGCCGGCCGCCGAGAGCTTCTCGGCCATGCCCTGGAGAGTCTTGGTCTTGCCGGTTCCGGTCGCGCCGGCGACCAGGCCGTGGCGGTTCAGGAGCGACAGCGCCGCGGCGACCGGAAGTTCGGGATGGCACGCGCCGGCGCGGAGGGCGCGGCCGAGCGGCACCGCCTCACCCTTGAAGCGAAAGCCCTCGAGGATGGTGCGCGCGAAGCTTTCGTCAGACGCCACCGGGTCCGAGCCCATGGTCCTCCCACGCGATCTGGTCGCCCTTGGCCACGCCGGAAGTGCGGATCGTCCCCACCGGAAGCTCGAGCGTCGAGTGCGCACGCCAGAAGAACTTCCCGATCCATCCCGGCTTGAGGTTCTCCTGGAGGCCGACCACGACGTCGGCCTTGCTGAGCACGACAATGTCGATCGGGAACTTCATCCCGAACATGTGGACCCACTCGCAGGGGATGAGCCAGAGGCCGGTGTTCTCGGCCAGCCCGTCGCGACCGAGCAGGCCCTTGTTGCGGGTCTCGCTGGTCTCGGCCACTTCGACGCGCTCGGCGAGGATCGAATTCCTGGTCAGGTTCTTCGCGCGGACGATGTCCATCGCGCGAGGATAGTGCGGCGGCCGGATCGCGGCAACAGCGGCGTAACGACGAAAGAGCCCCGTCCCTGCGGACGAGGCTCTCCGGTGCGATCAGAACGTTCGGGTCAGCGGCCCTTGCGCCCCTGATTCTTGCGTGAGCCCCTGCGCACCATGTAGGCGATGAAGAGCACGACCGCCGCAAGGATCAGGATCATCGTGGTTTTATCCATCCGTTCGCCACCTTTCGCAGGTACCTGCGTCCGAGCCCGAAGGCCCCCGACTGCCCGAGGACGAACCCGGCTAGTTGCCCGTGTTCACCGACGACAGCGCGTGATAGATCGACAGCATGCCCGGTCCCAGCAGGATGAGCAAGAGCTCGGGAAAGATGCAGATCACGAGCGGGAACACGAGCTTGACCGCGACCTTGTGGGCCGCTTCCTCGGCGCGCTGGCGCCGCTTGACGCGCAGGGAGTCGGATTGCGCGCGAAGCGATGCGGCGACACTGGTGCCCAGCCGGTCCGTCTGGACGAGCACGGCGACCAGGCTCTTGACGTCGGCCACGCCGGTGCGGTCCGCCAGGTTGCGGAGCGCGTCGATGCGGTTGATGCCGGCCTTCATCTCGTTGTTGACCATGCGCAGCTCGGTGGCGAGCACCGGGCTGGCGAGCGTCATCTCGTTGGCGACCTTGAGGATCGCCGCATTGAGGCCCAGTCCGGCCTCGACGCACACGACCATGAGGTCGAGCGCGTCCGGCAGCGCGTGCGTCACCTCGAGCTTGCGCTTGTTCGACTCCGACCACAGCCAGAGCGTCGGGAGGTAGAAGCCGACGACGGCAAGCACGACCATCCAGACCAGGATGTCGCCCGCCGGCATGCCCATGATGCCGAGCACGAACATGAGCAGGAACGGCAGGCCGACCGCGAGCAGCACCTTGGCGCCCAGGAACGTCGTGACGGCGTTGGCGCCGCGCATGCCGGCCTCGGTCAGGCCGTCCTTGATCGACTCCTGTCCATCGGCGTTCGGCAGGAAGCCGGCGAGGCGCGCCAGCACGCGCTCCCACGCCGGGCGACGCTGCTGCCGCCTCGCCTGCCACCACGACGTGCCCTCGGTGGTCGACTTGATTTCCGCCAGGCGCGCGGCGACCGGATCGTTCCCGGCCTGTCGCTGCTGCATGACGTTGTAGATCAGCAGGACGACGGTCGCAAACACCAGCACGGCTGCGAAGAGGAGCAGGAGCATGGGAACCTCAGACCTTGATTTGGATGACGCGACGAATCCAGAAGAAGCCCAGAACCTGCATGACCACGCAAATCATCAGCATCATCTGCCCGGCAGGATCGCGGAAGAACGTGATCATGTAGACGGGGGCGATCAGCCAGATGATCATGCCGAGCGCCGCCGGCATCACCGACAGGATGAGTCCGGTCATCCGGCCGTGGGCCGTACGCGCCCTTACGTCGCCCAGGATCTTGAAGCGCTCACGGATGATGCGTCCGATCGATTCCATGATCTCGGCGAGATTGCCGCCCGTCTCGCGCTGGATGATCACGGCGGTGACGAAGAACCGCAGGTCGATCGACTCGACGCGCTCGGTCAGGTTGATGAGCGCTTCCTTGATGTCGAGGCCCAGGTTCTGCTCGTCGAACGTGACGGCGAACTCCTGCGCCAGCGGATCCGGCGACTCCTGCGCCACGAGCTGGAGCGCGGCCGGAAACGACAGGCCGGCCCTCAAGGCGCTGGTCATCAGGTCCAGGGCGTCCGGGAGTTCCTCGGAGAACTGGTTCATGCGCTTGCTCTTCTTGCCCTTCACCCACCAGTAGGGGACGAACGCCAACAGGAGGCCGGCGGCGATCCCGACCAGGGGCCGATGGAGGAACACGGTGCACGCCAGGAACACCAGCGCGCCCACCGCCATCATCGCCAGCAGGAGCGTTCCCACCCGCCAATTGAGGCCGGCCTGATAGAGCAGCAGCTCGAGGTCGCGCGCCATCGGCAGCGATCCCAGGATGCGATCGATGAACGTGATGTCGGACAGGCGCTTGTCGCGCAGGATCGCGGGGTCGACCACCGATTCGCGGCCGACCATCGAGATGCGGCGCAACTGGTCCTGCATGCGCTTCTGGCCCTCGGACATCGTGCTCGAGCGCCAGGCGTAGAAGCCCACGACGCAGGCGAGGAACACGAGCAGGGCGGCAATCAGTATGAGCATGGTGGTCTCCCCGCGCCGATCAATCGAACGTCGACGGCGGCAATTCGACGCCGCTGATGCGCAACTTCTCGAGGAAGCGCGGCCGGATTCCGGTCGATCCGAACGTGCCCAGGACCTGGCCGTTCTCGCCGACGCCCGTGCGCTTGAACACGAACACGTCCTGCATCGTCACGACGTTGCCTTCCATGCCGGTGATCTCCGACACCGACATGATCTTGCGGCGTCCGTCCGACAGGCGGCTGACCTGCACGATGACGTCGATGGCCGAGGCGACCTGCTCGCGCATGGCCTTGTCCGGGAGCGAGATGCCCGACATCTGCATGAGCGTCTCGAGACGCGTCAGGGCGTCGCGCGCCGTGTTGGCGTGGAGCGTCGTGAGCGAACCGTCATGGCCCGTGTTCATGGCCTGGAGCATGTCCAGAACCTCGTCCGAACGAACCTCGCCGACCACGATTCGGTCGGGACGCATGCGGAGCGCGTTGCGCACGAGGTCGCGCGCGGTGACCTGGCCCTTGCCCTCGATGTTCGGCGGGCGGGTCTCGAGGCGCACCACGTGCGGCTGCTGGAGCTGGAGCTCGGCCGAGTCCTCGATCGTGACGATGCGTTCGTCCGGCGGGATGAAACCCGACAGGATGTTGAGCGTGGTCGTCTTGCCCGAGCCGGTTCCGCCCGAGATCAGGACGTTGAGCCGCGCCCGCACGACACCCTGGAGCACCAGGGCCATCGGCTCGGACACGGTGCCGTAGTTGATGAAGTCCTGCATCGTCAGCGCCTTGACGGCGAAGCGGCGGATCGAGAGCAGCGGTCCGTCGAGCGCCAGCGGCGGGATGATGGCGTTGACGCGCGAGCCGTCCGGCAGCCGGGCGTCGACGTAGGGCGAGGCCTCGTCCACGCGGCGACCCACGCGCGAGACGATGCGATCGATGATGACGCGCAGGTGCTGGTCGTCGCGGAACGTGACGTTCGTCAGCTCGAGCTTGCCGCGACGCTCGACGAACACCTGGCGATAGGTGTTGACCAGGATGTCCGAGATCTCGGGATCGTGCAGCAGCGGCTCGATCGGGCCGAGACCGAACGTTTCGTCGCGGATCTCCTTGACCAGGCGCTCCTCGTCCGTGGGCGAGAGGCGGAGGTCCTGCTCCTTGAGCAGCGTGCGGACGACACGGTCCACCTGCTGCTGAAGGAATTCGTTCTCGACGTTTTCGAGGCTGGCCAGGTCGAGGCGGTCGATGAGCTGGCGGTGAATCATCTGCTTCAGTTCGTGATACGTGTCCTGCGCACGGACTTCGGGCACGAAGGAGTTCGGTCCTCCGAGTGCCTGTCCCGCGGACTCAGGACGTCGAGTAATTCGTTCGCGCAGTCCCATCGCTCTCCCCTGCTTTGTCGGTCGCGGTTAGCCGCGCCCGAAGATCTTCCCGAGGAATCCCTTGCCTGCCTTCGCTTCTTCCATCACCGGGGCCTCGATTCCCGCCAGGTCGCTCGCCAGCTGATCGAACGACTTCGTGACGTCGGCCTCGGCGTCGATCTCCGCCACCGGCATCCCGGCGTTGATCGCGTCGCTCATGTTTGCGTAGTCGTTCGGGATCCGCCAGTAGACCGGATAGTGCAGCGCTTCTTCGAGCTGCTCGATCCCGATGTCCTTCTGTGGCAGGTACCGATTGACGACGAGCTTCACCTTTTCCTGGTCCCGCAGATAGTTCAGCTGGCGGAACACTTCGAGGCAGCGCTGGGCGGCGCGGATCGACGGGAGGTTCAGCAGCACCACCACCACGATGTGGTCCGCGAGGTCGAAGACCTCGAGGTTCACGTCGGAGAAACCGTGCCCGTTGTCGACGACCGTGTAGGGGAAAGCCTCCCGCATGGAGGACAGCACCTCGTTCACGCGCGCCGGCTTGATGCTTTCCATCTGCTCCGGGCGCTCGGGTCCGGCGAGAACGAACACTCCGCTCTCGTGCCGGACCAGGGCCCCCGTGACCGCGGCCGAATCGATGCGCCCCGTGGTGGTACACACGTCGGCGATCGTCTTGGTCGGCCGGGCGTTCATGAAGATGCTGACGTCGCCGGCCTGCAGGTCGAGGTCGGCGAGGCCGACTTCCTTGCCGGTGACGCGCGCGAGCGCGACCGACAGGTTGACCGAGACCGACGTCGTGCCCACGCCGCCCTTGTTGCTGAAGACGGTGATGAGCTTGTTGCGGCCACCCCCGACGGAACGGTCGACCATCTTCATGAGCTTGTCGACCGCGGCCGTGAGCTCCGCGGGCTGAATCGGGCGGGTGAGGAATTCCTTCGCCCCGGCGCGCATCGACCGGAGGATCGTGTTCGGCGCCGTGTCGGACGACGTGATGAAGATCGTCGCGGCGGGGTGCTCGACGTGAAACCGCTCGGCGGCGGCGAGCGCCTCGTCGAGCGGCTTGGCCTCGAGGACCAGGAGCATCGGCCGAATCTGCCGGGCAAGCTTCATGCCCAACGCCAAGTCCGGCGCATCGGCCTCGACGGTGACCCCCGGCGTGGAGCGAAGCTGGGTGATCAGGCCATTGCGGCTACTGTCGTCCGAATCGATGACCACTGCAGTGAACGGTGACGGCACGCCGAGCCCTCCTGGCCTTGCATCGCGATCGGCCCGGGAATGGCCCCGGGCCGATTGCGATCTCCTGGTGTTTCCCTGCCCCCGCCTACGCCCTTGTCATCGGATAAGTGAAAGCGAGTACGTGAAGCTGGTTGCTCCGCCCCCACCGCCACCCCCGGCGACACACGGCTCGCCCGGGTTCCGGACCTTGAGGAACCTGCCTCTGACTTCGGCATTTCCGTCCATCCGCTCCATGAAGAAAGCAACGATCTTCGTGACCTGAACCGGGTCGGGACGACCACTCTGAATCGGGATCCGGGGATCGTGGACCGGGATCAGCACGATGCGCGGGCTGATCTCGAACCTGGAGCCCTGGACGCTCTGGGTGATCGCGTCCCAGTACGCATCCGGATCCTGTGCGATCAGGTCGCGCATGCCCTGGTTGGTCGGGCCGACCATGTTTCCGGGCTCGGTCTGGAGCCAGTCACCCGGCCAGACGCTCGCAGGGTTGCACTTTCCGATGTTATCGCGGTACTCGTCCCCACCCGGGATCGGGGTCCCGCGATTGATCGGCGGGAGATCGATCGCAAAGTA
>JBKJOC010000427.1:0-14678 GCA_046595725.1 Candidatus Eiseniibacteriota bacterium | reverse complement strand
CACGTTTCCGGGCGCCTGGCAGCCCGTCAACGGCGGGCAGTTCTTCGACGTGCTCGAGCCGGCCGGTCAGAGCGGCCCGCAGGCGACCCCGATCATCATCGTCCTCGATCCCGTTGCAGAGCTGAAGAAGCCATGAGCCTCGACCCCGGCGCCAGGCTCGGTCCCTACGAAGTCCTCGCGCCCATCCGCGCGGGCGGCATGGGCGAGATAGCGGATCGCCACTGGGATCGTCTACTGCTCCAAGTAGGGCCGGCACATGGTCGGCGTCAGCGCGAAGAGGAACGGCAGGAGGCTCCCCTGCTACGTCTGTAACGGCCGGCTCACGAAGTCGGGCTGCGGGATGGACTCCATCCGGGCTGACCGGCCCGAGGGGCAGATGATCCCCGACTTCCAAGACCTTCCGCACGAGCGAGATGGTCGAGCGGGTCTGGAAGGAGGCCCAGCGGCTGATCGAGAAGGAGCGTCCGGAGAGCGTCGCCGAGTTGGGCAAGGTTGAGCGCGACCTGGCCCGCGCCGAGGAGCAGCTCGAGAAGTACTTCCTCGCGTTCGAGGATGGCACCATGGCCCGATGCCTGCGCTCGACTCACCTCCTGCTCGACTGGACCGCGGCGCTGGCGCGTCGCTGCCCCCACTTGCTGGTTGATCCGCGGCCGCGAGCGCTCTAGTCTCCCTGTCCCGATCGCTCTCGCACTCCGCGACCGGGGGAAAATCGGGCGTCGGCGGCCCGCGCAATGTCGGGTCACATACCGTGGGATCGGAGGCGACGATGTCGAAGAAGCGCATTCCCGTGCTGGTCGTCATGCTGCTGCTGCTCGTCGCCTCCGTTGCGCGGCCAGCTTCAATTCCGGGGTTCTTCAACACCGGTGTCGATGCGGTGGGAGTCTCGTTGACGACCGGCGCGATGGATCCACATTTCAAGCTAATCGCCAGCGCCGACCCGGCGTATCCGGGACCGGGCGCGGTCGCCTGCAGTCCCATTCCCTCGGCGTACTGGTACGCCAACAATGCCGTCTCGAGGTGGATTGCACCCGCGACCGACGAGAATTACCCGGCTCTCGGGACTCCGCATCCGGGGGGCGACTACATCTACCGATTCGAGTTAGACCTCGCCAATTACGATCCCTCGACGGTCGTGGTAAGCGGCTCGTGGGGCGTCGACAACGCCGGGAGAATCGTCCTCAACGGCGTGTCGACCGGGATCACCACGACAAGCTACAACCCGCTCGTGCCGTTCAACATCCAGAGCGGGTTCGTGCCCGGGCTGAATCATCTCGACTTCGTCGTGCAGAACTATGCGGCAGGCGGCGCCAATCCCACCGGACTCCGGATCGAGGGATTCGCAGGTACTGCGAACCTCACCGTAGGCGTCTCCGATACCTCTGGTCCGGGCAAGGCAGACATCTCCGCGGTCATCCCGAATCCGGCCCGTCAATCTCTCCGGATCGCATTCGGGCTACCGCGCGAGGGACGCGCGCGCATGGTGGTGCACGACCCCTCGGGGCGAGCCGTTCGCATCCTCGCCGACGGGACGTATCCGGCCGGACGTTCCGAGTCACGCTGGGATGGGCGGCAGGACGACGGCGCCGCCGCACCATCCGGAATCTACTTCGCCCGTCTCGAGTACGGTGGCCGGATCGTGAGCAGGCGGATCGTCCTGATGCGATGATCGAGGGCTCTCGGGAGGCTTAAAGTATCCAGCGGTTCAGCTCCTGAGAGCAGCCTCGATCTCCTCGCGAATGATCTGCGGCAGCATCTTTAGGATCTGAGCCTGGACATCCCTGCGGACCGCGGACTCGTCAACGCGAACCTTGTCGCCGATCCGGGGACGATCCCGCGAGCCGCGGGACAATCCATCTCCAATGGTCAGTGAGTCAACGGGTCGTCGCCCTCCTCGTCGCTATGGTCGATCGATTTCTCGCCCGGAATGGTCCCCTCGATGTAAATGTTGCCGTCGTCATGGACCGCGGTCCGAAAGCACTCAAAATGGCAAAAGAAAGTCTGCTCCCGTCAAAAGTCCCTCGGCCGGCGGGCAGGGCGCAACAGCAAGGATAAGGCACCGGGAATCCCGGAGCGGTCCAATGCGAAGAGCGCGGAAAGACTGTGCTTTGCCATGTCTCTTGTCAACGCAGACGTGGCTATTGGGTTTGGCACTCCGCCAGTACCGGTCGCGTTCGCTGTGTGATGCGGGCTTGTCCAGCCACTCTGGTTCATCGCCACGGTTCCGTGAGTAAGCCCCTCGGGGACATGGCAAGGAAGCGGGGGATGGTGTCCCTGTGCGCCGGTTGCAGACCCTACCCTTTCGACCGCAGCCTCTCCTCGAACGGCCTGTACCCTCGGAGGGAACGGAACTCGGGGGCCGCGTGAAGCTCCAAATCGTAGGCGTGACCTTGAGCGAACGCTTGTCGAAGCAGAATCACGGACTCTTCGCGTTGACCCAGTGCTGCGGCAATGCGGGCGGCAGCATAAATCTGCGCACCGTTCACATATGGGCCGGAGATGCGGCGCATCTTTTCGAGCACTGCCTGCGCGCTCACCCGATTGTTCGCTCCGACGTCGCAGAGGCTGAGCGAGGCTTGGTACTCGAGGTTTTCGGGGAACTCTTCGACCAGCCCCAAATTGAGCTCGCGGGCGTCACCGTAGCGCGACGCTTGGTAGAGCGACTGCGCGAAGCCTCTGCGCGCGAGCTCCGTCCTGCCCTCCTCAGGAGGGCGACTGCCGTACCAGGCAAGAGCCCGACCAAGTACGGGACGCGCGTGCTCCGCGTACCCATGCGCATCCAGCTCTGCGGCCGCGATGCGCAGCACATCGCCGGCGGTCATTCCGGGCTCGGGCGGCAGAGCGCTGCTCATCCGGAGCGCCTCGTCCAATTCGGCTACACGGCCGAGTGCGGCCAGAGCCCGCACCTCCGAGGCCAGGATGCTCAACCCTTCTGGATATTGGCGACGTCCTCGCCGGGCATCCTGCAGCTCGGCCTCGTGCTCGCCGAGCATGTGCCGCGCCGCCGTCAGCACCGTCCAGTAGGCCGACCATCCCTTGTACCACCCGCGCTGAGGGTCGATCCTTACTAAAATCTGAACGGCTTCCCGTGCGCGACCGAGCCGAAGGGCTCCCGACGCTTGGGCGTAGCTCCAGCCCGAGCGTGGGGCCAGTTGCACCAGTCGCGACAGGGACTGGTAATCGCCCATGAGATCCCCGTGCACCCGTGCGGTCAGCGAAACCAGGCGCAAGCGGTCGAGCGGAGCCAGCTGCTCGTTCTGACGCCGCACGCGATGAAGGAGCGTGTCGGCCTGCGCGTTCCGCCCGAGATACCAGTACGAGACCGCTGCCTGAAGGAGGGGTAGCGTGTAGTTGGAGTCGCGCGCAGCCGCCTGCAGGTAGTGATCAATTGCCCCTTCGAAATCGCGAAGAATGAAAAGTTCCTCGCCCGCGATGTACTCCTCGTAGGCGTCAATGGAGGGGGGCTCGCTCGTCACGGCCGCGTAGGACTCAAGGCGCGGATTGAAGAGCACGGCAAGTACCGCTGTGACCCGCTGTCGTAAAGTCTCGACCAGTACTTCCGGTCGGACGGCTGGCCCGATCACGGGATCGATGGCGCGCAGGATCCTCCCGTTTCGGGCGTCGGTGACCTGAGCGTGGAAGCGGAGCGAGTCCCCTTGCCGGTAGTAGACCCCGGAGATTACGGTCGCAGCTCCCGTCTCCACGGCGAGGTCCCGGAAGCGGCCCGCAACCTGAATGGACCCCGAACCCGACTGGCTCGATGCCTCTACGGCGGAGGGTGCTGCGTACCGCACTCCACCACTTGACGGCGGAGAAGACCCGGTGCCACGCGCCGATCCGTCCGAGCCTCCCGCACGGGCGGAATAGAACGGGGACGTTGCGTTGGGGAACGGGACCACGTCCACGATCCCGGTGCGCGCGAGCCCCCCTGTGATCCAATCCGCCACCATCGGGCCCAGGGGATCGAGCGCAGAATCCCCGGTCCTGTTCTCAAATGGGACCACGACCACGCGATCTGCCACGAATGCCGCCGAGCGTGATCGGAGCCAAAAGCCAGCGCCGATGCCCGCGGCCAGGAGTACGGCCGCGCCGACCGTTAACACGCGGAGAGCGTTCGCCCGCGCGCGGAGGCTGGCCTCTGGGTAAGCCGCCGAGCGGGTCATCGCGATCGAACTCTCGGAGTGCGTGAGTTGCCGCAGTTCCGCTAACACCTGGGCCGCAGACGGGGGTCGGTCCTTCGGATCCTTCTCGAGGCAGCGCAGGACCAGTCGGTCCAGCATGGGTGAGACGGCGGGATTCAGGCTGCTCGGCGTCAGGGGCCGGCCGTGGAGGATCTTGTGGGCATAAGTGCGCCCTGGCTCATGCAGGAACGGCGGGCGACCCGTTGTCATCTCGAAGAGGGTCGCCCCCAACCCATAGAGGTCCGCCCGTGCGTCTACCTCTTCCCCGAGGAGCTGCTCCGGTGCCATATAGGCAGGGGTACCGAGCCCTGCCTGCGATTGCGTGAGCCCCGAAGGCAATGTGGTCGTATCCGTCTCCGAGCGGAGGAGCCTGGCCAGACCGAAGTCGAGCACCTTGGCCTCGCCCCTGTCGGTGACCATCACATTGGCCGGTTTGAGGTCGCAGTGGACGATCCCATGCGCGTGTGCTGCCTCGAGGGCATCGGCGATCTGCGCGCCGATTCGCACAGCCTCGCGCCCCGAGAGGGGGCCGGTGGCAAGCTTCCGCGCCAGCGTCTCGCCGGAGACAAGCTCCATGATGAGAAAGCCCTTACCTTCGTGAACCCCGAAGTCGTAAATGGCGTTGATGTGCGGATGGTTGAGCTTGGAGAGGGCAAGCGCTTCCCGGCGGAAGCGCACTCGAGCCGTTTCGTCGCCGGCCGCCTCGGCTCGGATCACCTTGACGGCCACGTCGCGCTCGAGGCTCACGTCGCGGGCCCGATACACCACACCCATGCCGCCAGCGTCGAGCGACTGGAGCACTTGATAGCGACCGGACAGAGTCTGGCCAATCATGCACCACCTCCCGGCCTCACCCTCGTTTCCAGTCGGACGGACTCGCGGCCGGATTTGCGATGAGGTGACGGAGCCTATGCGATGCCTGCTTGAGCGTCAATTGCACACGGAGCGGGTCACCCGCCGTGGCTCGCGCCTCACGTCGGCGGCCACCCTCTCGCGAAGGTGGCCGCCTGACGATTCGATCCGATGACCGCGTTATTCCGCTTTCAGCGAGCCGCCGCCGCCGCCGCCGACCGCCTGCAGCTGGATGTGCTCGGCCGGGAACGCATCGGCTAGGGCGCCCCTGAACGGCGTCTGGAAGAGCCCGGTGTTTACGACCGTGCAACGACCGGGCGTGCCATCGGCCACACCGAAGGCCGCACGCAACGGCCCCTGCCCGCGCGAGTGGAAGGACAGCATCACGAGTTCCTGTCCCGGCTGCGCCTGACCAAGAACGAACGCGGTAATGAGGTCAGGCAGCGGTGCGCCGGGCGCCGTGTTGTTGAAGTCGACCTGCAGGTCCGAACTCGACAGTGCCGGCGTCAGCGCGGGATTGGCCAGCAGGTCGGTCCCGCGATAGCCATACAGCAGCGGATCCGTGGCGATGTTGGTCGGCGGCATCGCGATCGTCCAGGTGAGCGCGCGGTCTGTGTGGAGGATGACTGAAACCCGCGCGCGACCATCCGCCAGCGGACGTTCCGTCACCGTTCCTGTGATGCGGGTGCCGAGCGCGGGACCACCATGGCTCTCGAGGTAACTCGCGACGACTCCGGCGTAGTCCACCGCGGTGAACAACGTCTGCGGGTTGTTGTTGGACCACGCGATGAAATCGGGCAGCGGCGGAATGAAGCCATTTGTCGATCCCTGGGCGCCGAGGAAGTCCGAGAGCGGACGCTGCACGGCCGCGGCGACCTGGGGATTCGAGCCGGCACTCTGGATCGTCATGTGCTGCGGTCCGACGGGCGTCGAGCGGCTGCAACCGATTGTTCCGATCATCAGCAGGCCGGCGCACACGAAGAGTATGCGGGAAGATGGCAGGCGAAGCATGGAGCCTCCCGGGTAGCCCCGATCCGTAGTGGGTTGGATCGGCGATTCGTTTCATGGCGGGGGGTGAGGCGGCTGCAATACGCGAGGAACTTCCGATCAGTGCAGAGGTCTAAGCGCAACCGCGCGTCGATAGTAAACCCATTCCTGGTCCGTGCCTAGTCATGAGTCTTACCTTACCAACGAGCCATTGGACGTCGCTCTCAGCGACGTCGGCCTCGGCGAGCGCGACGAGGCGCTGCGCTGGCTGGAGAAGGCCGAAGCGGAACGCGGGCCACTGCACGAACTGGGGGTCGACCCCCGCTTCGATTCGCTCCGCGCGATGCCTGGATTTCAGCGGTTGCTGGGTCGTCTCGGCTTGGACGAACTTCAGAACCGGACGTAGTGCCCGACCTGGAGGGTGTAGAACCGCAGCCGACTGCCGCCCAGGTGCGCGCGCGGTCCCGGGCTCGAACACTCGTGATAGCGCACGGAGAGGTCGAGCGCGAGGCGCGGCCGCAGGTAGTACTCGACGCCGAGACCGGCCGTCCCACCGAGCTCCCAACCCGAGGTCACGCCCTGGGTGTCCGGCAACGACGTGGGGAATCGAGCCTCCCAACCGTACGCGCCGCCACCGAACGTGGCATACGGCCGAACGGTCGCGCCCGGAGCGCGGGCGACCAGGTTGAGCGCGAAGGGATAGACGAAGAGGTGGCCGCCGCCCGAGGTCACCGCGGGGAATTTCTGGTAGCCGCCCGTGAACTCGAACATGCCGAACCGCGCCTTCACCCACAGGCTTCGCCAGAGCAGGAATCCCGTCGAGTTCCCGAGGCTCGAGCCGAGTTCATCACGGGGAGAGGCGAGGCTCAACCCGAACGCGGTCGTCCCGAGCCCACGCTCGGCCGACCCCGAGCGGGGCAGGAGACCGAGACGCTCGAGGTCCTGCCGCGAGCGTCCATCGCGCGAGTCCGGAACGAAGCGCGGAGTGCGGAAGGCGTAGAGGTAGTACCAGGGCTGGACGAGATCCTCGAGGATCGAGCGCACGGGCGAGAGTCGTCGCATCGCGTAGCGCTCGTAGGTCAGGCCCGGGGCGGTGCGATTCCAGCCCGCGTTGTACACGGGGCCGAAGGGGGCCTGATTTCCGGAGTCCGTGAAGCGGAGTTCCGAGCCCAGGGAGGGTGCGCTCGGGAACCCCCACCGCACGGGCAAGAGGAACCACGCCCAGTCCCTGAGCACTTCGGGATTCCGGCGGAAGTCGATGCGACCGGGCTCCGGAGTCAGGACCACTCGAAAGCGATCGTGCGCAATGAAGCGCAGCGAGTCCGCATCGACCGCCGAGACGCTCTCGGTCGTTCCGAGACCGGCTGCGCCCTCCCACTCGCCCGGGTACGGATAACAGCCGTGCGAGCCTGAATTGCGCTCGTGCCTCAGCAATCGGAGAGGGTAGTCGAGCGCCACGTAACCCCGCCCGCCGGCGTAGACAACCGGGTGGGTACCGTCGGTGAGTTCCGGCAAGTAGCGCTTCTGCGGCAGGATCACGCTGCGGCCGTGGAAGTAGTAATGAACCGCCGCGACGCTTCGGTGATCCGGCGACACGCCGACGCCGACGTGCTCCCAGTCGCCCTCGTGATTCCCGATGTAATCGTTGAAGGGATAGAAGTACCAGTACTGGATGAAGAGTCCGCCCGCGCCGTCCAGAAAGGGATGAGCGAACACGACCGGTTCACTCCACGCAAGACTGTCGCGTCCGGTCCGCAGCTCCGCGTAGGACCGCCACCATTCGCGCGGGCTCTCTCCCGGAAAGTCGAAGTACGCTGCTTCGAGATTTTCGGGGTCGCTCAGGTAATCGCTGCTCCGATCCACCAGCCTGGCGAGCGATTCGACCGAGGCGGTGCGAAAGGCGAAATCCACCGAGCTCAGCATCGTGTAGGGAGCGGCGCCGATGCGATCGATGCGCAGGGTGTCGGCGAGCAGCAGTGGATGAACGGGGACGAGTTGGAACGTCCGGCCGTTCACCCGCACGTGGTCGCCTTTCGCCAGGACCAACGTCGGCGCGAAGCGACGCACCAGGGCCTCGAGCGAATCCCGCCGGGAGTCGGCGATTCCGTCCGCGCGCGCGCTCGCCCCCATCGCGCCGAACAACGAATCCGCATCCTCGCGCTCTCCAACGAGGGGGGGCCGCCGGTCCGGCCGAATCACGTCGAGATAGTGGCCCCGCCCTTTCCGGGCCGCGAGCGTCCCGGCCGCCAGGCATGGCGCGACCGTAAGACACAAAAGGCCGGCCAGAAGGCAAGGCTTCATGAACCGACTTTGTAGACGCATGGCGCGCTCTTGTCGACTGGAATATGCCCCCGGCCGGAACTGGCATCGGGGTGAAGTCTCGCCTGCGCTCTGCCGTCATGCCGGACCCGCGCCTTGCGGCAATGGGCAGCGCCGCGGTCCTCAGGAGCAGGCAGGGGTCATCAGAACGTCGGCGGCCGCTTGGATCGATGAGCTCTTCCCTAAGGCGCCAAGCCGACGCGCTTGAGCAGGAGCGCGAAGCGAGGGTCCGATCGCAACGGGTCAAGCTCCGGATCCACCTTGAGATACACGACGGATTCGCTGTGCGTTTGCATGTCCTTTTCCAGCCATTCGAATGCCTGGTCCGGCATGCCCAGGGCGCCGTAGACCTTTGCCGCGTCATAGGCAGTTCCCCTGACCTTGAGCTGTTCAAGTTCCGCGAGCGCCAAGTCGCGCTTTCCCTGCAGCGCGTGGGCATAGGCGAGTCCGCCGGATCCGGTCTCCTTCATGAGGCGCATCCGGTTCCGCAAGACGCGGATCGCCCGTTCGAACTCTCCTTTCTGGAGGAGAGCCTGCGCGAGCACATTGTGCGCATTCCACGCCAGCGAGTCCTCCCGGATGACCTGTTCTGCCGCCACGATCGCCTCGTCGTAGCGCCGGCCTTCGAACAGCGGCCAGAGCTGCGCGTACGTCATCATCGGCGACAGCGGATCTAGCTCCTGCGCCTTGCGGAGCTGCACGATCGCATCGTCGATTCTGCCGAGCGCGATCAGGAGCGAGCCGTAATAGACGTGTGCGATCGCGTTTCCAGGATTGAGCGCGATTGTGCGCCTAAAATCGCTCTCTCCCTCCCGCCACTTCCAGTCGTGGAACGCCCGCACATAACCGCGCGCCGAATAGGCCTCGGGCAACTCGGGGTCCAGTTCGAGCGCCCTGTCGGCTGCGGCGGCGGCCTTCGGCATCGCGACGCTCGGCGGCATCCACATAAAGGACAGCCCGGCGTACGCGTCCGACACGCCGACGTACCCCAGCGCGAACGTCGGATCGATCTCGATCGCGCGGTTGAAGTGTTTGAGCGCCGTCCGGTAGCCCGCCTCAGTGTACTGGTTCCAGTAGAAACGTCCCTTCAGGTACTCTTCGTGCGCTGCCGGATCGACGCGCCGACTGACCATGAGCCGGGCGCGCTCACGCGGCGTCAGCGAGACACGGACGCGCGCGGCGATGGAATTCGCCACCTCGCTCTGCAGCGTGAAGACATCCTCGAGGTCGCGCTCATAGCTCGAACTCCAGAGGTTCTTGTCGCTGGCCGCCTGGACCAGCTGGACGGAGATGCGCACCCGGTTCCCCGCCCGCCGCACCGAGCCTACAACCACCGCCGTCACGTTGAGTCGCCGGGCGACTTCCGGCACCGGGGTGCGCGTGCCCTTGAATGCCATCACCGAGTTCCGCGAGCTCACTGTCAGTGATCCAATCTGCGCCAGCCGATTGATCAGTTCCTCGGTCATGCCGTCCGCGAAGAACGCCTGCTCCGGATCGCCGGAAAGGTTCTCGAGCGGCAGTACCGCGAGCGAGCGAATGCGCTCGCCGCCGGTCAGTCGGCTGCGCAGGCCGCCGATGTCGAGGGCCGCGACCGCAAGCAGCGCCGTGGCCGCCGCGGCCACCGCCGCCACGATGATGATGCGGCGGCCGAGGATCGGGCCCCGATGGCGGACGACTTTCGCCTCCGAGCGCAGGTCGGCGATCAGTGCCCGCGCGTTCTGATAGCGAGCCGCGGGTTCGCGCTCGAGGCAGTTCAGAATGATGGTCTCGAGCCGCGGCGAGAGGTCCGCCCGATGACTCCGCAGCCGTACGGGCGACCCGTTGAGGATCGCGTGGGCGAGCAGGCCGCCGTGCGCAGCTTCAAATGGGCGCCGGCCGGTCGCCATTTCGTAGAGCATCACGCCCAACGCGTAGAGGTCCGTGCGGCCGTCCACGTCGCCGCCCCGGAGTTGTTCGGGCGCCATGTAAGGCAGGGTGCCGCTGAATGCATCGGCTTCGCTGACCGTGGTGAGGTTCGCGCGGGAGCCAGTTCCGGCAAATCGCCTGGCCAGGCCGAAGTCGAGGACCATGGCGTCACCTCGCGGAGTCACCATGACGTTGCCCGGCTTGAGATCCCGGTGGACGACCCCTTGTTCGTGTGCCACTTCCATCGCACCGGCGATCTGGATGGCCAGGGCGACGATTTCCGCTTCGGGCAGGGGACCGGTGCGCAACCGGTCGGCGAGTGTCTCGCCGGCGACCAGATCCATCACCAGGAAGTCCACGCCATCCTGGCTGTCGAAGTCGTGCACGCCACAGATGTGCGGATGATTGAGTCGCGACAGCGCGAGCGCCTCATGACGGAAGCGCCGGCGGGCGACGTCATCCGTCAGTGTGCCGGCCGGAAGCACCTTGACGGCGACGTCACGATCAAGATGCTCGTCGTGGGCCCGGTAGACCACGCCCATGCCGCCCGCGCCGATTTGATCGATGAGTCGATAGTGGGACAGCCGCGTGCCGATCACGTCCGACAGAACCTGATCAGAACGTCACCCCGGCCGCCCAGTGGGTAGGTCAGAGCGAACAAAAGTAGACCAGCGCAGGCATCGAAGAATTTCTGGGCCACGGGAAACCTCAGGACAAGGGCCGAGTTCAAGGGGGGGCGGCAAGAATAGCGCAGACCCACAAGCGATGCCAGATGTGCGAAATCACGAGGTCGCGCTTGCCGTTTTCATCGACATCGCCGATCGCCAGCGAGCAGGGGTTCACGGCCGTGGCGAAGGGCTCCATTGCGTGGTACACCAAAGTTGTCCATCTCGATTGGGAGGCGAGAGGTCGAAAGCGCTCGACCGGTCGGATAAAACTGTGCTCGACTGTGTCCGCATCCAACTCCCCTCAACCTCCGAGGCGTCATGCAATTCGAGCCGGGCCTGATGCTTGGGCACTACCGCGTCGTCGACAAGCTGGGCGAGGGCGGCATGGGCGAGGTGTGGCGCGCCGAGGACACGCGGCTCGGCCGGCCGGTGGCGCTCAAGCGGCTGCCCACCGCACTCGCCACCGATCCGCAGTGGCTCGAGCGCTTCCGCCGCGAGGCGCGCACGCTGGCGTCGCTCAACCATCCGAACATCGTCACCATCCACGCCGTGGAGGAATCGGGCGAGGGCCCGTTCCTGGCCATGGAGCTGGTGCATGGGCACACGCTGACCCGTGAACTCAAGCTCGGCGCGCTGCCGCCTGCGCGCGTGCTGGAACTCGCGATCACGATCGCCCATGCGCTCGCGGCCGCCCACAGCCGTGGCATCGTGCACCGGGACTTGAAGCCGGACAACATCATGCTCGGCGACGACGGCCGGCTGAGGCTGCTCGACTTCGGGCTCGCCACCGCAGACGTCGCGCGCGGACCGCTCGCCGACGCGCCCGGCGCCCCGACTGTCGCGTTCGCGGACCACCTCACCCGGCCGGGCACGATTGTCGGCACGGTGGCCTACATGTCGCCCGAGCAGGCGCAGGGCCTGCCGGCCAACGCTCGTTCGGACGTGTTCTCGCTCGGCATCGTGCTGTACGAGCTGGTTTCGGGCGTGCGTCCATTCACGGGCGCCGATCAGATCTCGATCCTCGCGGCGATCATGCGCGATACTCCGCCCCCCTGTGAAAAGATGAACCCCGCCGTGCCCGGGCGGCTCGCGGCGATCGTCCATCGCTGCCTCGAGAAGGATCCCGCGCGCCGCTACGCCACCGCCGCTCAGCTGCACGACGAGCTGGTGCAACTGCGCGACTGGGCTCGCGGGGAGGCGGTGACCGAGCTGGCGCGGATCGTTGACCGCATCCAGGGCCTGGAGGAAGGCCCCGAGGCGTGGGAGGCGTTCCAGCTCGGCCGCGAGATCGCGAAGCTCGCGCCCGGCGATCCGCAACTCGAGCGCTTTCAGACGTACTTCGCACGCCCGATCGCCATCACCTCGGAGCCTCCCGGCGCGACCGTGTTGGTCAAGTACTACGGCGCACCCGAGTCGCCATGGACGCCGATGGGCGTGACACCGCTCGATCCCGTGTCATGGCCGAAGGGGTTCACGCGACTCCGCCTCGAGCTCGAAGCTCACCGCGCGGTCGATGACGTGATCTGGAACGTCGAGTTGGGCGGCTCGACCTTCCACTACCCCATATTTCCTCCCGGACAGTGGCCCGACGACATGCGATGGGTTCCCGCCGGGCAGTTCGAGCTGTTCATGCCGGGGCTCGACCATCTCGGGGCCGAGCCGATGGCGGGCTTCCTGGTGGATCGCGACCCGGTGACGAATCGCGAATTCAAGCTCTTCATCGACGCCGGCGGCTACCGAAATCCCGAATTCTGGAACGAGCCGGCGATCGTCGACGGACGCGCGTTGTCGTGGCCCGAGACGATGGCGCTCTTTGTCGACGCCACGGGCCAGCCCGGGCCCGCGGGCTGGGAGATGGGAACCTTCGCGCGCGGCGAGGAGACCCTCCCGGTCACGGGCATAAGCTGGTACGAGGCGGCCGCGTACGCGGCATGGGCGAAGAAGAGCCTGCCCACGATCTTCCACTGGAACCGCGTGGCGTTTACCTGCGCGAGCGCCCAGATCATCGCCCAGTCGAATCTGGCGGGGGCCGGCCTCCTGCCCGTCGGCACCACTCATGGCATGAACCGCTTCGGCGTCCATGACATGGCCGGCAACGTGCGGGAATGGGCGAGGAACGCCAGCAGCCGCGAAGGTGATCGCTTCCTGCTCGGCGGCGGCTGGAACGACCCCGAGTACGCGTTCAACGACGCCTGGGCGCAGTCGCCGCTCGACCGGTCGTCGACCAACGGATTCAGGTGCATCCGTCACGTCGAGCCGGAGCCGAACCTGCCGAACCTGACGCGCGTGATCGACCTGCCGTTCCGCGACTTCCTCGCCGAGACGCCCGTGCCGGACACTGTCTTTGACTTCTTCGTGCGCCAGTTCCGTTACGACCCGTCGCCGCTTGCGGCAAGGATGGAATCAGAAGAACCCACTGTGATCGGGCGAATGCAGACGGTGACCCTCGCCGCTGCCTACGGCGGCGAGCGCCTGACGCTCTACATCTTCCTGCCCGAGCAAGGGCCCCCGCCGTACCAGGCGGTCGTCGTGTTCCCCGGTTCGAACGCCATCCACACGCGCGTATTCAACCCCCTGGACATGCGGCGCGCCGACTTCATCGTGCGCAGTGGCCGGGCAGTCGTGCTTCCCGTCTACAAGGGCACCTACCATCGTGGCGGAGACATCCACTCCGACTACCCGAATGAGACCGTGCAGCATCGCGACAACGTGATCATGTGGTCGCGCGACCTGGGGCGCACGATCGATTACCTCGAGACGCGCGATGACATGGACGCGACGCGCCTGGCGTATTACGGCCTGAGCTGGGGCGGCTACATGGGGGCGATCCTGCCGGCGATCGAAAAACGCATCCGCGTCAACGTGTTGTACGTCGCGGGGATGGTCTCCCAGCGCGCGCTGCCCGAGGTCGATGCGATCAACTACATCACCCGGGTCACGCAACCGACGCTGATGCTGAATGGCGAGTTTGACTTCTTCTTCCCCGTCGAGACGGCACAGAAGCCCATGTTCGAGCTGCTGGGCTCGCCGCCCGAGCACAAGCGGCGGCTGACTTACCACGGCGGCCACTCGGTGCCGCGCGTCGAAATGATCAAGCAAACGCTGGGGTGGCTGGACCGTTACCTGGGGCCGGTGGGGTAGGCATTGCCGTCGGGTCGGGCGCGGCGACGGCGGATTCCCGGACCGCGGCCTGCGCGCCGGTCCGTCTTGGGAGGCTTGCGGGCAACAGCTGTCGAGGCCAGATCCTCGCCGCCGCCCGGCTCCTCGTGGGGTAGACTCCCGCCATGCCACTGGCCGCCGGTAGCCGTCTGGGCCCCTACGAAATTCTATCGCTCCTCGGAGCGGGGGGCATGGGCGAGGTGTACCGCGCTCGCGACCCGCGATTGGGACGGGAAGTCGCGATCAAGGTGCTCCCGGCGTACCTCCTGCTCGATGCGGATCGACTCGGTCGGTTCGAGCAGGAAGCGAAGGCCGCCTCTGCGCTCAACCACCCGAATATCCTCACGGTTCACGACATCGGCGTTCACGAGGGACGGCCCTACCTCGTGACCGAGCTGCTCGAGGGCAGCACGCTCCGAGACCTTCTCGAGCGTGATCCGCTCCCGGTCGATCGGGCTTCCGACTACGCACGGCAGTTGGCGAGCGGGCTCGCGGCGGCGCATGACCGCGGCATCATTCATCGCGACGTCAAGCCGGAGAACATTTTCGTCACAGAAGATGGGCGCCTCAAGATACTCGACTTCGGCCTCGCCAAGCTCCTCCCTACCGG
>JBKJOC010000425.1:0-4375 GCA_046595725.1 Candidatus Eiseniibacteriota bacterium | reverse complement strand
AATGTGGCTGTGTGCGGTCTGAGCCTCCCTTGCCTACGGGCGGGGGAGGTTTTTGCGTTTGGAGGAGGGCTTGATCGTTCAGGCCGGCCGCATTCGTAACGGCGCGAGCAGCCAGGGCAGCGTAGCCGAACTGGCTACGGAATCGGGGCAATCTCCGCGGTGAGCTGTAAACGGTGAGCTTGCCCCGATCACGCCTCACGGAACTTCGCTAGTTCGTTGCTTCGACCGGAGAAAACCGTTACCCTGAACGCCTTTCGTAGCTTTGTCGTACGAGATGGCTCATTCCAAACGGAGGTGGGGCTGTGAACTCAATCCGGCTACTCGGGACACTGGCGCGGCGAACGCTGCTTGTGTCACTCCTGCTGTTTCTCGCGCTGGGATTCACGCCACGGCTTTCAGACGCAGGAAAACCGGTAAAGACTGCCAACACGACTCTGGCCGCGGGACCGGGACCGTGCGACTTCACAGTGACTTATACTTGGAGTGGCTTCTCGGGCCACGGGCTCACCGCTCAAGTCCGTCTGGTCGAGGTCACAGGAACTCAGCTCGACATAGGCTTTACTTTCAACCAATCGAGCGCGGTCGGAAAGAGCGGCTCCTACTCGCATACATTCACTCTGACCGGGACCAATACGGCCAACATCCGTGGGGGGGGTGAGCTGCTGAACGCGAAACTGACCCAGGTTGCCGGGTCCAATGCGACATCGACTAACACAATCGGTACTACGTGCCGCTAGCCCACGAGCCCCCCGGCCAACCCCCGGTCGCGATTCGCGAACCAGAAGCGGAATCGAGTGAGAGGGGTCGCCTGTAGCGCGGCCCCTCCATTCGAACACTTGATTTGAGCATCGAGAGAGCGATGCCTGGCTATTCCATCGAACCGACACCGGCATGGCGCCGCGACTATCAGACAGGTAAGTTACCTCACCATGGCTGCGACAACCACGAAAGGCTGATCACTCTTCTTCCACACAGCAGGGCGCCATGTGAGGCCCGGCCCCACGCTCAACTCCAACGTTACGCCGCGCGAGCACGATTCGCAGCGTGTGATACGACGTGAGCCCGACCGCACCAGGTGAGCGTCGGAGACGCGAATCTTGGCTACCCAACGGCTACCCCTCGGTGTCTAGTCTTGTCCTCGAGAGTCCGCTGGAGCCTTATACAGGAATCGGCCCCACCAAGCGAAAGCCTAGTGGGGCGCGCTGTACGCAGTTGTGGCGACGCGTTTTCCGCTGAATTCGGGCTTCGTAGTGACGTGCCCCCCCATTTCCTGATGCAGAACAAGGACGTCGATGAGTAGCGGGCCACCCGTACATGACATGGCCGGGCGGTGCCCGATGATTAGCCTCGGATCGCGCCACCGTAGGGATGTTTGTCTTCAGAAAGCCCGCGGCTGAGTTGTTTGCGCATGACTGGTGGTCAACTTGGTTCCCGCTCTACGCGGTGTGGATTGCTCTGTTGATCGTGGGCATGGGACTGACGCTCTCAGCACGGACGAGACGGACCTGATCGCCCAGGCTGTCTCTCAGCGGGGCTGGCGCGGTCGGCCCGGACGGGGTAACGTTGGCACGGGAGCCCCGAAGTCCAAGGTGCATTGCAGCGTCTCAAGAGAAAGGTTGCCAGATGAGCAACGTGCCCGCGATCCAGAAGCGACGGTTCGACCATCCCGACCAGAAGCTCGACATGAAGGAGCATGGCCGGATCGACATCATCAAGATGGCTGATGGAACGGCCGGCATGCACGCGATCTTCGAACCAGGTTGGACCTGGGCTGCCAACGAGAAGCCACTGCTCGGGAATCCTGACTCGTGCCCCATGCAACACATCGGCTACTGCATCGGAGGCCACCTCGTGGTGCGCATGGTCGAGTCGGGCATCGAGACGCACATCCAGAAGGGTGACTTCTTCGACATTCCCTCCGGCCACGATGCGTATGTTGACGGTGCCGAGAGAGTCGAGCTGATCTTGTTCGGTGCGCCCGAGCACCAGGACTAGCCCGGCGGCCGTCAGGCACGTCGGGAGGTATGGCGATTCAGCGATCCGGTCTGGGTGGAAGTCGCTTGGCTCGCGACGAATCTCGGGGTCCCGGTTTCTGCTTGGCACGGCCGAAACGGAGCTTGTTTGAAGCAGTCGTTCGGATAGACTCGCGCCGTTGCACACGGACACCCCTATAAGGAAAGGACCACCTCCCATGCGACGTCTCCTCACCACGCTGAGTCTGATCGCCGTCGTGGCTGTCGCCGCCTCCGTTGCGGCCGCCATGGAGTCGACCAAGACCAAGATGGCGCAGCACTCGACCGTTGCGCCCAAGTACGGCACGTCCGCCCCCGAGAGCTTGCAATGGGGACCTGGCCCTCCGTCGCTTCCCAAAGGCGCCGAGGTGGCGATGCTCGAGGGCAATCCGTCCAAGCCGGGGCCGTTTACGTTCAGGGCGAGGATGCCGGATGGCTACCGGATCCCGGCGCACTGGCATCCGGGCGTGGAGCACGTGACCGTGATTTCCGGCACGTTCCACCTGGGCATGGGTCCGAAGTTCGACGAGAATGCCGGACAGGCTTACGCGCCCGGGTCGTTCACTTGGATGGCTCCGCACATGAAGCACTATGCTTGGGTGACGGGCGAGACGGTGATCCAGCTGCACGGGATGGGCCCGTGGGGAATCACCTACGTGAATCCGGCCGACGACCCGCGCAGGGCGAAGTAGCCTTCCTGATGGGACGCGCAGCATGGGCGCTGAATCGAAGGTGGGGGTCGTGATTTCCGGCTCAGGCGACCCCGACGAGATTCGCACCATGATCCGCAAAGTGAGAGCGAATTCCCAATAGGTTAGACGGTTCGCACCCGGACCAATGCGCCGAGCCAAATGTGGCTGTGTGCGGTCCAAGCCTCCCTTGCCTGCGGGCGGGGGAGGTTTTTCGCATTGTGGGTGCGCTGTCGGTCGATCGGCGCAACCGGGCCGGGTTCGAAAAGGCGCCGACGACTCAGGCAGCGCACGCTAATTGGCTACGGAATCGGGGCAAGCTTCGCGGAGAACCGCTACTCCTCGAGCCCCATCTTCTTCAGGAGTGCACCCCACCGCGGATCGTCGACGAGGGAACGCAAGCGCGGCTCGGAACGCATTGCTTGGAGACCGCCGTCCCGCTGCGCGTAGGCCCGCTCCAACCACTCGAAGGCCGAATCCGCCTCGCCGCGAATGCCGTACACGATTGCAACCTGGTAGGCGTAGCCCTCCCCGTATTTTTCGATCAACTCCCGAAGCGCCGCATCCGATTCCGCCTCGCGGCCCACTCTGTGATAAATGCACGCCAGCGCCTCGAGGCGCCAGCCCTTATCCGACTCCTGAGTCGCCTCGGCCAGTGCGTCCTCGCTCCTTCCCTGGGCGAGAAGCATCAGGGAGAGGGCGGCGTGCGTTCCCGACCCCTGCGGGGAGATCTCGAGCGCCTTCCGAAATGCCGCTTCCGCCTCGGGGAAACGGTCCGCAGCTTCGAGGTTCTCCCCGAGGTTTCTGTAGGCACTCGCGCTTAGCGGATCGTGCTCCAGCGCCAGGGACGTCAGCCGGATCGCCTCATCGATTCGGCCGAGTGTCTGCTCCAACACGCCGGCCCAGCGAAGCACCAAGGCATTCCCGGGCGCAAGTTCCAGCGCGCGTGCATACGACGCGTGCGCCCCGCGGAAGTCCCAGTCGAAGGTTGCCTGAAGCCATCCCATCGCCGCGTGTCCTTCCGCCAGATCCGCTTCCAGCGCGAGCGCCTTTGCGATGGCCTCGCGGGCGCGCGCGATCCCGTCGGCCGTGAGGTGCCAGCCAAGGTTGGCCTGCCGGTTGTAAGCCACCCCCAACCACGCCCAGGCAAGCGCGAACGCGGGCTCGATCGCCAGCGCCTGGTTCAGGTACTCGATCCCCTTCGTCATGTCCTCCCGGGTGCGGCGTTCGACGAGGTGCCGGGCCAGGAGGTACAGCCGTTGCGCCTCGGGGTCGGTGCTGCGCCCTTTCGCCGCCTTCGCCACCTCGGCCTTCGCTTGCCCGCTGGCATCGGAGTCGGGCTCCTGGCCCAGGAGCCTCGTGCGGAGCTCCTTGACGACCGATTGGGCAATGTCGTCCTGCACCGCGAAGATGTCCTCGAGCGTCCGGTCGTAGGTCTCAGACCAGAGTTGCGTGCTGTCGGAGACCTGCACGAGTTGCACGGAGATGCGCACCCGGTTGCCCGCCTTGCGGACGCTGCCCTCGAGCACGGTGGCGACGCCGAGAACCTTGCCGACTTTGGCAATGGTCGCGCCCTTGCCCTTGAAGTGGAACGAGGAGGACCTCGCCGTCACGCGTAGACCCCGGATCTTCGCGAGCACGTTCAGCAACTCATCGGCCAGCCCGTCCGAGAAG
>JBKJOC010000311.1:0-4462 GCA_046595725.1 Candidatus Eiseniibacteriota bacterium | reverse complement strand
CGGCAGGAGCCAGATCGCGGCGCCCAATGGGACGGCGCTCGTGCGCGCGGGTGCCGCGTCGCCGCGCGCGCTGGTCGCGGACCTCGATCTTTCGCAGGCGCGTTCCAAGCAATTCGGCGACCGGAACGACATCATGAAGGACCGGCGGCAGGAGTTCTACGGACCGCTGACGAGGGAGCGGAAGCGGGGCTGAGTCACGTGGGGTGGTGGATTCGCCCCGGGGCGGATGAATTCACGCCGCCGGGTTCTCCTTGAATCCGGGATCGTTGTGCTCGGTGTCGTAGAGCGAAGGCGGCGCGCCGCCAAGCAGGCGCAGGTAGCAATAGAGCTGCCCGCGGTGGTGCCAGTACTCGTCATAAAGCGCCTGCAGCATGATCGCGCCGGAATGGGGTTGGCCCCAGGGCGTCTTCACCATTCCTTTCAAGTGCGCCTCGGTCAGGGCCGCGGCGTGCTGCGCCCCGGCGTCCCACGACTCGCGGCAGAACGCGAGCAGCTCGTCGCGGGTGCGGATCCGCGCGCCGTCCGCCGCTTCAAGCGGCGTCGAGTCGACGGCCTGGCCGTCGATCACGGCCTTCGTCAGGTCAAAGACCATGCGGTACATGTGGACGACCATTTCCTTCGGCGTCCGCATGCCGGGAATGGGGTGTGCGTCGAGCTGATCCTCCGGCAGCGCCGCGATCACGCGCAGGCCGACGCCGTTGACCGTGCGAAAGTAGTTCCAGCTGCTCTCGAAGGTCGACTTGTCCATGGGGGCACGCTCCTTGGGTCTTGCGGGTGAAGTGGGCGAACGGGGTCCGGGGCGGAGGCAGCATAGCGGGGGCGAAGGACCGATTCCAGCGTCGCCTCGGCGCTTGCCAGCGGCCCTGGGAGGGAGCATCCTGTGCCCCATGCCCATCGTCCTTCCGTTCCGCGCGGTCCGCCCGGCCGCCACGGGCGACCTGTCGCCGCGCCTGTCGCCTCCCTACGACGTGATCGCGCCGGACGAGCGCGTCCGCCTCGCCCTCGATCCGCACAACCCGGTGCACGTCATCCTTCCCGAGTCCGCCAAGGGGCCGGACGACCGGTACGATGCGGCGCGCGAGCGGTTCGCCTCCTGGCTCGCCGAAGCTGCGCTCGCGCGTGACCAGGCCCCGGCGTTCTACCCCTACGAGCAGAGCTTCACGCACGCCGGACGCACGCTCGTGCGGCGCGGTTTCTTCGGCCTGCTCGAGCTGCGCGAGTTCGGTGAGGGTGGCGTGTTCGCGCATGAGAAGACGCTCGATGCGCCGAAGGAGGACCGCTACCGGCTGTTGGCCGCGACGCGCGCGAACCTTTCGCCGGTGTTCGTGCTCTACGAGGATCCCGAGGACGAGGTCAGGGCGGCGACCGAGGCGGCGCGGCAGCAGTCCCCGCTCGGCCGCGCTCACACGACCGAGGGTGAAGAGGCGCTGTGGGCGATTCCAGCGGAAGCGGACGCGACGCCCGAGGCTCGCTGCATGTCCGCCGGCGCCGACGCGATCGCTCGCACGCTCAGGTCCCAGGGGCTCGTATTCGCCGACGGCCACCATCGCTACGAATCGGCCTTGCGCTATCGGCGCGAACGCCGCGCCGCCGAGCCCGCTGCGCCCTACCCGCAGAGCTACGACTTCATGCTGGCCTGCTTCGTCGAGGCCCATGATCCGGGACTGCTCGTGCTGCCAACCCATCGCGTCGTGCGCGGACTCGCGCCGTTCAACATGGCCGACCTCGCGGCCCGGCTCGACGGCACGTTTCGGATCGAGGGCCTCGGCGACTGCGCCGACGCCGACTCGGCGGCGTGGCGCTCCGAGGCTTTCCTGGCGAACCATCCATCCGGTGCGTTCGTCGCGGTGACCGCGCATGAGCGCGTGCTGACGGGCTTCGTGCTCGACCGCGAGGCGGGCGAGCGCGCATTCGCGGGGAGGGGCGTCCCGGAACCGCTGCGCGCGCTCGACGTCGTCCAGCTCCATGAACTGGTGCTCGGCGAAGCGCTCGGCATCACCTCCGCCATGCTCGCCGCCCAGAGCCATATCGAGTACGTCAAGGGGATGACCGAGGCCGTGCGCATCGTGCGCGGAAACGGCGAGACGGCGGGCGCGGTCGCCGGCGCGGCCGGAGCGCTTGCCCCGAACGCCGCGTTCCTCATGAACCCGACCCCGGTGCCCCAGATCCTTTCAATCGCCCGGGCGGGCGAGCGTATGCCGCAGAAGTCGACTTACTTCCTGCCCAAGATCACGACCGGCTGGACCTACCACGTGCACGACACGCCCGCGGCCGTGTGGGGCACGAGCGCGCCTGCGCAGACGTGGTGGCCGGCTGAAGTCAGCGCGCAGTGACCACGGATCCGGCTGTGTCCCAAGCGTTTGGGGCTATCTCCGAAAGGACATTCTGAGCTCATGGCGTTCTGCCTGCCGTACCTGCACAAATTCGCCCCCGCCGATGGCCCGGGCAGTGGCTTCTCCTGGGAGCGCTGCGCCCGCTGCGGCCGCATGAAGGCGACGGTCGCCCCGCCCCTGCTCAAGCAGATGCCGCCGCGCCTCGAACTCGATCCCAATCTCAGGCGCTGGCTTCCCGGCCCCGGCGTGTCCTCCGGGGGCGAGATCGGTCCGCGGAACAAGACGCTCGGCCGCGGCTTCGCCAACGACGACCAGTAACCCCGCGAACGGATGCGTGCCCTCCCGCTCGTCCTGACGGCCGCGCTGGTCCTCGCGATCGCCTATCGCTACTACTCGGCCTTCCTTGCCGCGAAGGCGCTCGCGCTCGACGACCGCCGCATCACTCCCGCCCACACGAAGAACGACGGCCATAACTTCGTCCCGACGAACCGCTGGGTCCTGTTCGGTCACCACTTCGCGGCGATCACGGGCGCCGGGCCGCTGATCGGGCCCGTGCTCGCGGCGCAGTTCGGGTACGCGCCCGGATTCCTCTGGCTCGTGATCGGCGTCTGCCTCGCCGGCGCGGTGCACGACTTCACGATCCTGGTCGCCAGCACGCGCGCGGGCGGCTGCTCGCTCGCCGAGCTGGCGCGGCGCGAGATCTCGCCGCGCGCCTACGCACTGTGCGCGGTGGCGATCTTGTTCGTGGTGGTGATCGCGCTCGCCGGCCTCGGTCTTGCGGTCGTCAACGCGTTGCGCGACTCGGCATGGGGCGCGTTCACGATCGGCATGTCGATCCCGATCGCGCTCGGCATGGGCCTCTACATGTACCGCTTCCGAAAGGGACGGATCGCCGAGGCGACCGCGCTCGGTGTGGTGCTCCTCCTGCTGTGCGTGGTGCTCGGACGCAGCGTGTCCCTGAATCCGACGCTGGCCCCGATCTTCACGCTCGGCAAGCTCCAGGTCACGCTCGCGATGGCGGCCTACGGCTTCATCGCATCGGTGCTGCCGGTGTGGCTCCTCTTGTGCCCGCGCGACTACCTGTCGAGCTTCATGAAGCTCGGCACGATCCTCTTCCTCGCCCTCGGCGTGATCCTGGTCAACCCGGAACTCCGGATGCCGGCGGTGACCTCGTTCGCCTCAGGGGGTGGCCCGATCGTGCCCGGAACGCTCTTTCCGTTCCTCTTCATCACGATCGCGTGCGGCGCGATTTCCGGCTTCCATGCCCTGGTCGGCTCCGGCACGACGCCCAAGATGCTCAACCGCGAGGGCGACGCGCGCATGATCGGCTACGGGGCGATGCTGCTGGAGGGCTTCGTCGGCGTGATGGCGCTGATCGCCGCCACGGCGCTCCATCCCGGGGACTACTTCGCGATCAACGTCGGGGCGGAAAAGTTCGCGGCGCTCGGCATCGCGCCGGTCCACCTCGCGGACTTGGAGACGCAGGTGGGGGAGTCGCTGGCCGCGCGTCCCGGCGGCGCGGTCTCGCTCGCGGTCGGGATGGCGCAGGTGTTCTCGGGACTGCCGGGGATGCGCGGACTGATGTCGTACTGGTACCACTTCGCGATCATGTTCGAGGCGCTGTTCATCCTGACCACCATCGACACCGGCACGCGCGTCTCGCGCTTCCTGCTCCAGGAATTCGTCGGACAGGTCTGGAAGCCGTTCGCGCGCGTCGACTGGATCCCCGGCACCATCCTGTCGACGCTGGTCATCGTGGCGAGCTGGACCTACTTCATTCTCACCGGCAGCATCTCGACGATCTGGCCGATGTTCGGGATCGCGAACCAGCTCCTGGCCGCGATTGCGCTCGCGATCGGGACGACCATCCTGCTCAACACCGGGCGCCAGCGCTACGCCTGGGTGACGGCCGCGCCGCTCGCTTTCGTCGCGACCACCGCGCTGACTGCGGGCTTTTTTTCGGTGCGGGACAACTTTCTTCCGCTGGCGCGCTCGACCGATCCCGCGAAGGCGACCCAGGGCGTGGTCGACGCGCTCCTGACGGGAATCATGATGGTCTGCGTGGTGCTGATCCTGGTCGAGGCCGCGCTGGCATGGCGCCGGGCGCCGGCGACGCGGGCGGAGCGCGC
>JBKJOC010000048.1:0-4719 GCA_046595725.1 Candidatus Eiseniibacteriota bacterium | reverse complement strand
GCGCGACTGCGCGCCGGGTCGTCCGCTGCACGATGACCGCGCCGTCGGGCCGCCGCTCGGCATCCCCCAGACTCAGGCCCTTCGGCAACCCGTGGAGCAGGTTGACGAAGGTCGACTCGAGCGGGTACCCCGGCAGGCTCCGCACGGCCCGCTGGAGCACGGATACCAACCCCTGCCCGCGGACTTGCGTCAACTGGACCGCGCTCGCGGCGACGAGGAAGCTGTCCGAGGCGGTCACCCGGGCGAAGTCCTGCTCGAAGCGCCGAAGCTCGGCGAGCGGTGAGTTCGCCCCCGTCATCCAGAGCGTGTCGGTGAGGACGCCGGTGAGCTGTTCCGCGGTCGCGGCGGCGCTGTCCCGGTAGCTGAACACGAGCTCGAGCACGATCCCGCGGCAGGGCTCGCCCAGGATCGTGCGCGTCCGCCCGAGTTCGATCGTCCTGACCCCTGCGAGCGTGTCGCGCGGCGCCGTGCCGTTCGCCTGGGCGGCGCGGAACGCCTCGGCCCCCCGGCGGTTCGCGCTCCGCGCGACGGAGAGCGCGACCGGCAGGTAGAGGCCCTCGCCCGGGCGGAAGTAGTACGAGCTGTCGCGGTCGACCCGGTCGATCTGGACCGAGCGCCCGCCCTTGACGAGGCTGTCGCCCGGCAAGCGGACCGCGATTGTTTCGGACTCGACGCGCCGCATGCCCTGGCGGACCGAAGTCTCGACCACGGTTTCCACCTGGGAGGGCGCGCGCCCGATCGACCAGGAGGTCTCGCGCACCCGGACCTGCACGTCGGCATTCGCCGCCGCGCATGCGAGGAGGGCGAAGGCACCTTGAATCACGACTATCTTGATCGGCTTGCTGGGCATTTTGGATTCCGCATCAAGTCGCAGTGAGGGCGGGTCGATCACTCTATGATGGCGCATCCTGACTCCCCAGGTCCAGTCCTCGAGAGCGTGCCATCGTGTCTGGACCATGTGAACTAAACGGTTTGACGAAAAGGGTTTCGCTTTCGTACGCTGCGCAGGTTCCGGAGCTTGTTCTCTCGAGTGGCTCGGTTCCGCACACGGATGCCGCGGCCGGGGGTCTGAACGTGGCAGCAGGCCCTTCCCCCTGGTACTAACTTAAGGAGGATACATGCGTTCGTTCAGAGCTCGTCTCGCTGCCTTGATCCTGGCCGCGATCGGGTGTACTTCCATCGCCCCTACGGCGGTTCGCGCCGAAGTCGGTGGACTCCACCTCAACCTGACGCCCTACGCCGGTTTTGCCGCGTGGGACGGCGAGACCAATGTGCAGGACAAGTTCCTGTATGGCGCTCGCGTCGGAATCGGATTCGGACGCGTCGTCGGCGTTGAAGGCTCGTGGGGCCAGACCAAGTCCCAGACCCACACCGGTCTCGGCGCCCAGGGCTTTACCAGAACCCTCTTCCCGCTGACCCCGGTTCAGGACATCAAGGCCACGCACCTCGCTGCAGACCTGGTGCTGAACCTGGTTCCAGGCGGCGCGGTCAATCCGTACATCCAGGGCGGCTGGAGCCAGCTCAAGTTCGAGCCCGAAGATTCCGCGGCCTACAAGAGCAAGCGCACCGGCTTCAACGTCGCGGCCGGCCTCAAGCTGCACTTCTCGCCCCGCGTCGCGCTTCGTCTCGAGGCTCGTGACCTGATCTACAAGTTCAAGGACACGGAAGTTGCACTGGGCGCGAGCGACAAGACCCAGAGCAGCTTCTTCTACACGGCCGGGCTCCAGCTGACGCTGGGCGGTTCGTCCGAGTGCATCGACGTGGACCTGGACAAGATCTGCGACAACAAGGATCAGTGCCCGAACACGCCCGCCGGTTGCCTCGTCGACTCGAAGGGCTGCCCCATCGATACCGACGGCGACGGCGTCTGCGATGGCATCGACACCTGCCCGAACACGCCGAAGGGCGTGACCGTGGACGAGAAGGGCTGCCCGCGCGACTCCGACAACGACGGCGTGTTCGACGGGCTGGACCAGTGCCCGAACACCCCGGCCGGCTGCCAGGTCGACCCGCAGGGTTGCCCGATCGATTCCGACAAGGACGGCGTTTGCGATGGTCTCGACACCTGCGCCAACACCGGTGCCGGCTGCCGCGTCGACGAGAAGGGTTGCCCGATGGATTCGGACAACGACGGCGTCTGCGACGGCCTCGACCTTTGCCCGAACACGCCCCAGGGCGCGCGCGTGGACAAGGACGGCTGCAAGATCGAGATCACGCGGCGTGAGACCGAGATGCTCGACAAGGGTGTCATCACGGTGCGCGACATCTACTTCGACACGGCGAAGTGGGACATCAAGCCGGAGTCGAACAAGACGCTCAACGAGCTCTGCACGATCTTCAAGCAGTGGCCGACGCTGCAGATCGAGATCGGCGGACACGCCGACGCTCGCGGCAGCGATGCCTACAACCAGGACCTCACCGAGAAGCGCGCCAACGCGGTCCTCGACTGGTTCAAGGCGAACTGCTCGGATGCCAACCTGTCGAACTTCACCGCGGTCGGTTACGGTGAGTCGCGGCCGGTCGGCTCGAACAAGACGGCGAAGGGCATGGCCCTCAACCGCCGCGTCGAGTTCAAGGTCATGAACCCCGAGGAGCTGAAGAAGATCCGCGAGCGTCGCGAGACGCTGATGAAGGGCACCAACTAGCCCGGCATCACGAAGTCGTTGCACGGAGAGGGGGGCGTTCGCGCCCCCCTCTCTTCTTTTTTCGCCGCCCGGCCCGCGCTGCCGTGGCATTGTGACCGTGTCATGATCCCACGCGCCCTCCTCCTCCCACTCCTGCTCGCGCTCCTCGCGGGCCCCTCTCCTGCGGAAGTCGTCAAACACGAGGACGCCCCGCAAATCGCGCGCGACACGCGCCTCTCGGGCACGGTCGTGGTCGAGGCGCTGGTCGACACCGCGGGCGCGGTGCTGGCCACCAGCATCGCGCGCTCCCAGCCGGCGCTCGACGACGAGGCCGCCGCGCGGGTGCGACAGATGCACTTCGCCCCGCTCATCTCGGGCAGCGCGTCCGTGCCTTCCCTGCAGCGGATCCCGGTCGAGTTCGACGCCCCCGCGGGCAACGGTCCCGCCGACACCTGGTCCGCGGCCCGTTGCGCGGATGCGACCTTCGCACTCGATCTCGACATCCGTCCGGACTCGGCGGGAACGTTTCGCGCCCGCTGGAAGGCGCGTGGACTCAAGTCGCAGGAGCTGTTCGTCGTGGTGCTCTACCCGGACGGTGCGGACGTGGACACGACGCATGCCTGGTCGCCGCAGCGCCTGAGCGACCGGGGCGAAGCACCGGCCTGGCCGACGTGGCATCGCGAGGGCCGGGAAGTGCGCAAGGGGACCTCGGGGGAATTCGCCTTTCGACTGCCGGAGTCGCCGTGGTGGAGCGCGGGCCGGGTCGCGGTCGTCGCCCTGTTCCGCGACGTGTTCGACGGCCGCACCGTCGTGAGGCAACGCGCCTTCAGGGTCGATCGCGATGCGATGGGAGCGCTGCTGGTCTTCGACCCGGCCGCGACGCCGTGCGCCGCCGGCCCCTGGCACCAGGGACGCTGAGATGCCGGACATCGAAGTGGTCGATCATCCCGAGGCGAGTCGTTACGAGGCGTGCGTGGGCGACGGCGTCGCCGTTCTGGAGTACCAGCTGAAGCCGGGGGAGATCGTGCTGGCCCACACGGAGGTTCCCGACGCGGCCGAGGGCCACGGCATCGGGCAGGCGCTCGTGCGCCACGCGCTCGACGATGCGCGTGCGCGCGGCAAGAAGGTGGTGCCGAGCTGCCCGTTCGTCCTGGCGTGGATCGCGGGCCACCCCGAGTACAAGGACCTCGTCCGCTCCTAGCCGCCGAGGCGGAGACTCAGGCCGGCAGTCACCTCGGCCGTGCGGTACCAGTGCGGGGCGTAGGTGTACGAATTGCCGTTGGCGTCCTGGTAGATGACCTCGCTCTTCTCGTCGGTGTTGGTCGAGCGATAGCGCCCCTCGAGCCGTAGCATGAGCTTGTCGCTGACGCGCAGCTTGCTGCCGATCCCCGCATGCCATGCCATGCGCGTGCGCGTCGGGCTCCCGCTCGAAGCCTCGATGTCCGGCCCCAGCCGCGTTCCGCCCACCCCCAGCAGAATGAATCCGACGGTCTTCGCGTTGGCCTGCGAAGCCTGGCTGAGCACGACCCCGACGTCCGCCTGCTGCACGACCAGTTCACCCAACGGCGACGGATTCGCAAAACCGGTCGTGCCCGACGTCGCCTCGAGCGCGCCGTGGGTCCGCGCGTAGGAGAGTTCGACGCCGAGCTTCAAGTTCGGGTGGTAGGCAAGGCGCCCGCCGAAAGTGTAGGCGTCGTTCATGCCCAGCTTCGCGCCGCCAGCCTGGTAGAGGTCCTTCGGCAGGTGCATGCCGTTGAACGCCGTGAACTCCCAGTGCGAGCCCGGGCCGGTCCCGGCCATGGCGCGGCGACGCAGGGTGCTCATGCTCTGGGCCTCTGCCGTGAGCGGCAGGAGGAGGGCGACCAACGCGAGCGCCGCGGGGGTGCGGTAGGCAGAAACCATGGGTACTCCGGGCAGGTGTGAGTTCAAAACAAGGGCCCCCACCCGGCAGAGCGGACGGGGGCCCGATCCGTTCGGGGGTCTCGCCGTCAGGCGATCGGGTTCTCGCCGGTACGCTCGCGCGTGAATGCCTCGCGTCCCGCGCCGATCGCCGCCTTGACGTCGCCGGCCCGGTGCTTGACCTCGTCCTTTGCGC
>JBKJOC010000352.1:0-8475 GCA_046595725.1 Candidatus Eiseniibacteriota bacterium | reverse complement strand
TGGCGCGCGCTCGCGCGACTTGAGCGCGGACACGATCGAGACTCCCGTGATCTCCGGCCTTCGCGTCAGTCCCTGGTAGAGGTTCCACACCCGGACCGTCACGCCCATGCGCGGCGGCCAGACGTTGTTGTCCACCACGCCCTGGATCCTCACCGCGCGGTCCGTCCGTTCCCTGTCGCCCAGGCGCGCACGATTCCGATGCCCAGCGCAAGCCAGGTCAGGATCGACAGCCCGCCCAGCGCGACGCTCTGCTTCCGCCACGCCATGAGCGCCCAGGCGAGGAGCGCGCCGAGGGTCCAGAGCAGGAGACCGCGGCCCGCGCCCCGCGGCCGCATGAGCGCATCGACCGCGAGTCCTGCGCCCAGCACCGCGTAAGCAAACGCCCCGAGATAGATCCGCTGGCGCGCGAGGTGCCGCGCGAACTGGGGCGTGCCCCAGGACTGCCGGAGCAGCAGCCCCTGTCCCGCAAACAGGCCGCCCGCAAGGCGCCGCCGGATCTCCTTGAGCGATGGCCTGGGCCCGCAGTCGTGGTACGCCGCACGCCGGTCGAGCGCGACCACACGAAAGCCCCCCGCCGCCAGCCTGAGGCACAGCTCCATGTCCTCCTCCGCCGGTAGCCGGGCGTCGAAACCCCCCACCGCCTCGAACGCTTCCCGCCGTGCGATCCACGCCGCGGCCAGCATCTCGACCGCGCCTCCCGAACCACTGCCGTGCAGATCCGGCACCTCGCGCACCAGCCGGGCGCCGTCCCATTGCCGCTCGTGGATCCGGCCGCCGACGCCCCCGACCTCGCGCCGCTCCTCGAGCAGCGCGATCGCCCCGGCGACGAACGCCGGCTCGACGACCACGTCGCCGTCGGCGAACAGGAGAAAAGGCGCGGCCGCGCCGACCGCGCCCAGGTTGCGATGGGCGCCCGGCGTGTTCGGCTGACCCGGCTCGGGAGTGAGCAGGCGCGCGCGCCTCACCTCGGCCAGGACCTGCGCATCGTCCGGCCGGCCGACCACGACGATCTCGCCGTCGAACGGGCGCCCGGCAAGTTCGATCGCGTCGAGCCCGACAGCAAGGCGCTCCGATCCCCCAACGGCCACGACCACGGTGCGCAGGCGCGCGCTCACGGGTCTCGCGGACTTACCGCGCCACGAGCGGTGGCGGTTCGTCGTCGTCGCGCGCGGCGGCACGGAACGGCATGCCGCCGGCCACCGACTGCGCCGCGCCCGCCTCCTCGGCCTGGCGCGGGGGCGCGATCGGACGCGGCTGCACGCCGAGCCGCGGCAGCCCCACCGGCAGCGCCAGCGTGCGCACCACGGTCGTGCCCACGACCAGCGCGCGAAGCCCACGCCACAGGGCGCGGAGCAGGCTCTGCTTGAGCACCGCGAAGAAGACCCAGAGGCCCGCCGTCGCCCACAGCCAGAGGGTCAGCAGGCTGCCATCCTTCTTCGCGAACGCGGCAACCACGCCCAGGACCACCCAGGCGAACATCAGGAGCGCGCCGCGGTAGCGCGCGACATGGTGCGGAAACGCCATCGTTCCGCGCGCGCGCCGCAGGACCATGCCGGGGCCGCTCAGGCCGCCGCTCAGGAATTCGCTCAGCTCGGCGAACGAGTCGCGCGCCACGCCGTGGCGTACGCCGACGGTGCGCGCGGTCAAGAGCATCGAGAAGCCGGCGCCACGCAAGCGCTCCCCGAGTTCGGCCTCATCCTCGCCCGGAAGCCAGGGATCGAACCCGCCCACGGCGTCGAGCGCGGCGCGGCGCCACAGCGCGGCGTCGCGCAGTTGGCTCGCGCGCTCCCTTACCCCCGTCCCGTAGACGTCATGACGGCCGCCGACGAGCGCACCGGCTTGCCAGTGCGCCTCGTCGATCGCGCCCGAGACGCCGGCGAGGCGATCGTTCTCGCGCAGGCGGGCCACCGCCTCGCCCAGCCAGCCGGGCTGGACCGCGACGTCGCCGTCGACCAGGAGCTGGGCGTCGCCGCCACAGGCGCGGCGCGCGGTCTCGCGCGCGGCCGACAGCGTGCGCGGCACGCCGGCCGAGATGCGACGAAACGTCCAGCCGTGCGCGACCGCGATCTGTTCCGCCGCGGTCGATCCGTCCGAGGCCGCGACCACGCGCGCGGCGGGAGCGACCCCGGAATCGAGCAGCAGCGCATCGACCGCCTCGAGCGTGCGTGCGAGGTGCGCGTCGTGTCCGTGCGCCGCGACGCCGACGCCGAGATGGAGATCGTTCAGGCCCGTGCTCATCGTCCCTCCCGCTGCGCTTGTCCCGGGGCGTGTTGCCACGCCCGCTCGTAGAGCACCTCGTAGGCGCTCACCATGCGCTCCCAGCTCCACTCCTCGCGCGCCTGCCGTGCCGCCTCGTAGCCCATGCGCTGCGCCAGTAGGGGCTCGTTCTCGACCCGCGCCATCGCCAGGGCGAGCGCCGCGGGATCCTCGCGCGACACGAGGAGCCCGGTCGTGCCTTCCCGGATCGCCTCCGCCACGCCGCCCGCGGCTGCCGCCACGACCGGCAATCCCGCCGCCTGCGCCTCGAGCAGGGCCAGCGGCAGCCCCTCCCAGCGGGAGGCGATCGCGAACGCGTCCGCGCCCCAGTAGAACGGCGCCGAGTCGCCCACCGCGCCCTCGAACCTGACGCGCTCGAGCACGCCGAGCTCGCGCGCGCGCCGCTCGAGCTGCTCCCGCATCGAGCCTTCGCCCACGATCCAGAGCCACGCCTCGCGCCCCGAGGCGGCGCGCAGGCGGCCGAAGCCGTCGAGCAGCACGTCGACGCCCTTCTGGGTCTCGAGCCGCCCGACGAACAGCCAGACGAACGCGTCATCCGGCGCGTCCATGCGTGTGCGCACGCGAACGCGTTCCTGGACGGCGCGCGGCGTCGAGCGGTCGAGGCCGATCGCGTCGACGCCGTTCTCGATCACGCGGCCGTGGGACTCGACGTCGAAGCCGTAGTCCCGCGTCAACCCATCCGCGACCGCGCGGCTGACACAGACCACCTGGTCGGCCCGCGACAGCTCCCAGCGCTTGAGCCAGCGCTGCCCGCCCGAGTGCGTGAAGCCCACCAGGTGCTCGGTCACCAGGATCGCGGGCACGCCCATCAGGTGCGCCATCGGCACCAGGTAGCGGTCGGCCGCGGGCCACACGTGGTGGACGTGCAGGATCGCGCCGCGCGCGCGCTTGAGGAACGAGATGGTCGTAAGGGCGCGCGCGACCTGGAACCGATTCGTCATCTCGGGCAGCCGCTCGACCGGGACGCCCGCGCGCTCGAGATCGCCGGCGATCCGATCGAGCGCCTTTGCCGGCGCGAGTGCAACGCGGGGGGCGAAGCGCGTCCGGTCGAGCCGGCACGCCAGCTCGTACACGACTTTCTCCGTCCCGCCCACGGTCAGGCCGCTTTCGACCAACACGACCGGGATGCGCACGCCGGAGGAGAGCGGCCGCGCCATCAGCGGCAGCGCCAGACCCCGGGCCGCGGATTCAGCGCCGGCGGATCTTGTCATAGGCTTCGATCAGGCGGACCCGGCTGTAGTCCCAGGCCATGCCGTCCTTGAAGCGTTCGCGGTTGTACGCGCCCATGGCTTCGCGGCGCGCGGGATCGCACAGCAGCAGGTTGATGTTCGCCGCCAGGTCCTCGACCTCGTTCGGCCGCGCATAGAGCGCCCCATCGCCTGCCGAGTAGCGCGTCTCCCTCAGGTCGAACGCGACGATCGCCTTTCCGAGGGCCATGTACTCGAGGATCTTGTTCATGGTCGAGACGTCGTTGAGCGCGTTCTTGGGATCGGGCCCGACGCACACGTCGGCGGTCGAGAGGATCGCCTCGACCCCGGCGTCGGGGATCCGCCCCGTGAACTCCACCACGTCCTCGAGGCCGAGCTGCTTCGTCAACTCCACCAGGTCGTCGAACGAGTCGCCCGAGCCGATCAAGGTGAACGCAACGTCGCGCGCGCCCCGGCGGTCGAGCACGATCCGGGCGGCGCGCAGAAGGTAGTCGACGCCGTCCTGGGGCGCCATCACCCCGAGGTAGGCGACGAGGTGCTTCCGTCCGCGCCTGAGCGCGGGATCGGGCGCCATCCCGACGAAGCGTCCGGTCTCCGGGCCCGAGCGCACGACCACGACGTTCTCGGGCGCAAGCCAGCCGCGGCGGATCGCGGTTTCCCTGTAGGACTCGTTGGTGGCGATCACGACGTCGGCGGTGGCGTAGGTCAGGCGCTCGAGCACGCGCAGGCCGTGGTACCAGAAGCCTTCCTTGCCGAAGCGCGAGACGTAGACCTCGGGCGAGAGGTCGTGCTGGTCGAACAGGAACTTCTTCCCCCACAGCTTGTAGAACGCGCCCAGGAGGAAGAACGTGTCGGGCGGATTGCAGGCGTGCAGCACGTCGAAGCCGCGCCCGAAGGCGACCTTGAGCGAGAGCCAAGCAGTGTGGACCCAGCAGTAGGCGAATTCGTAGAGGTAGGACACGGCGCCGCGCGTCGGGGGCGGCGGGTCGTAGCGATGGATCGCGACGCCCTCGATCTCTTCGTACGCCTTCTCCCAGCCCGGGCCCTTGGGGCAGATCACCGAGACCAGCCACCCTGCCTGTGTGAGCGCCTTCGACTCGAGCCACACCCGCCGGTCGAACGGGACGGGCAGGTTCTCGACCAGGATCAGCGCGCGCCCCGGGCGGGCGGAGAATTCACCAGGCGAGGCCGACATAGTCCCCGCGCGGAACGTCGCGCTTCTCCACCAGTCGCACCAGGTCGACCAGCGTCTGCCCGTCCTTCATCCACTTCGGCACCTCGCGGTAGGAGGGATGCCCGTTGGCGATGACGATCACCTCGGAGTTCTCGACCACGTCGCGCGGGTCCTTGCTGAACACGCGGTCGAGGTACGGGATCTCGGCCTCGAGGTACTGGCGATTCGCGCCCATGAGCTTGGCCACGTCGACGTGCGCGTCGTGCAGCCGCACGTCCCAGCCCTTGCCCACCAGCGCGCCCACGACGCGGACGATCGGGCTCTCGCGCAGGTCGTCGGTCTCCGCCTTGAACGACAGCCCGAGCACGCCGACCTTCTTGTGCGCGGCCTTCGTGCGCTCGATGGTCGCGATCGCGAGCTGCACCTGCAGCTCGTTCGAGCGCAGGATCGACTCGAGCACCGGCAGGTCCAGGTTCTTCTCGCGCGCCCGGTGCGTGATCGCCCGCAGGTCCTTGGGCAGGCACGAGCCGCCGAAGGCGAACCCGGGCTTCAGGTAGTAGGGCGAGAGGTTGAGCTTCACGTCCTGGACGAACAGGCGCATGACCTCATGCGAGTCGATACCCTCGCGCTTGCACAGGTTGCCGACCTCGTTGGCAAACGCGACCTTGAGCCCATGGAACGCGTTGTTCACGTACTTGAGCATCTCGGCGGTCTTGATCGGCACCACCTGCACGTCGCCCTCGACGCCTTCATAGAGCTCCTGGAGCGGCGCCGCGCTCGCAGCGTCGCCCACGCCGAGCACCGTCAGCGGCGGACCGAAGAAATCCGCCACCGCGGTGCCCTCGCGCAGGAACTCCGGGTTGTAGCACACGCCGAAATCCTTTCCGGCCTTCAGTCCTGATGCCGTTTCGAGCCGCGGGATGAGCAGCGTCTCGACCGATCCGGGCAGCATGGTGCTGCGGAACACCACGACGGTGCGGTGCGGATGCGCCTTCAGGGCCGCCCCCACCTCGCCGGCGGCGTGCGCCACGTGGTCGAGGTCGAGCGAGCCGTCTTCCCGGCTCGGGGTGCCGACGCACACCAGCACGAGGTCCGCGCCCTTGACCCCTTCCGCGAAGTCGAGCGTCGCGGTCAGGCGGCCTTCGCGCACCGCAGTCCCGATCAGTTCCGGCAGGTCCTTCTCGACGATCGGGCTCTCGCCCTTGTTGAGGCAGCCGACCTTGTACTCGTTCGGGTCCACGCCGATCACGTCGTGGCCCAGCTTTGCGAGGCACGCCGAAGTCACCGACCCGACGTAGCCCAGTCCGAACACCGCGATCCGCATGCATGCTCCGGGGGGAGAGAGCCGTTACTTCTTCGCCACGTCACCAAGGAGGATCGTCGTCCGCCACGACAGCGGAAGCCGGCCCTCCACAATCCATTCCACCACGCCGCACGCCCGCGCCGACAGGAAGCGCGGCGCCCACACCGCATCGTCGCCGGCTCGCGTCGCCGCACCTTTGGGCAACTCGGGAACCAGCGAGAGCGCGTAGCCGTCGGGCCAGCGCGCCTCGTAAGCGCCCTCGGCCTGTTCGTGCGCCCGGCCGTCGCCCAGGTGCCAGCGCGTGACCGCGCGATGCGTGCCCGCGCCCTCGAGCGCGTCCTCCACCACGATCCGCTCCGGCTCGGCCCACAGCACCCGGCGCCGATGCGTCACGGCGCCCGGGAGCCGGCGATAACCGTCGTGCGCCGCCTCGAAGCCGCGCGCGAGGGTCGTCGCCTGATCGCGGCGCTCGATCCGCGCCGCCTTGAGCCACTGGAACAACCCGCCCGGGATCGACTGCGGGACCCCGTCGACCTCGACCGTGTTGTGCGCCGCCGTCGCGCGCAACCGCTCGCGCAGCGCGGCGTGGGCGTGGTAGCCGCCCGTTCCCGGATCCACGAGCCGCGGCCCGCCCACGTCGAGCAGCACCATGAGCGCATCCGCGTGCCCGTGCGCGTAGAGCGGCTGGAGGCCCAGTTCCGCGGCGTCGAACAAGAGGCGCGCCTCGCGGCCGCCGACCTTCCTCCGCGCCACCACGTACCCGCCGCGCGACTCGGCCTCGGGCGCAGCCGGGTCCGCCGTCGCCCCTTCGCTCCAGCCGAACCAGCGCGCCCGCGGCTGCGCCTTCCCGTTGAAGGGCGAGCCGGTCAGCCGGGCCGCGCACTCGAGGCTGGCGTGGACGCGCGCCTCGAACGGCTCACCGGTTGGCAGCGCCTGGCCTTCGTCGCCGTCGCCCGCCGGCCAGGTGAGACCGCCGGGCGAGAACGCTTCCAGGCTCTCCAGAACACGTGCGATGCGGCCTTGGATCCGGTCCGGCAGCGGACGCCCTGCGCGCAACTCGAGCGTCTCGACCAGCACCACGAAATCGAGCACGAACTGCTGGTAGGCGAAGGCGTGTTCGCGCGTCACGCCGTCGTCCGTGGTCTGCTCGAGGAAGCTCTCCTCGAGAATCGCGAGGCCCTGTGCGCGCCAGCTCTCCGCCCCGGGCAGGAACGACAACAACCGTCCGCCCCACGCCAGCCCCGCCGCTTCACCCAGCCGGTGGTTGTTGGCCGAGGAGAACCGCGCGTCGTGCCCGTGGACGAACCGCAGCTGCTCGGCCCAACTCGCGAACACGCGCTCCCAGCGCGCTTCCTCGATCGCCTCGCCCGCGGGCGTGCGCGCAATCAGCGCCAGCGCAAAACCCCACGACAGGCTGCGCAGCGCAAACTCGAGCGCGCTCGCCCACTGGATTCCCCGGTAGGGCGGACATGCCGCGATCCACGCCTCGAGCGCTTCGAACACGAAGCGCGCGGGGCGTGGATCGTCGCCGAGCCAGGCGGCCTGCGCCAGCGCCACGACGAAGCCGTGACGCCCGAGTTCCCAGGCCAGCCGCGCGTCCCCGGCGGTGGCCGGATCGCGGTAGTCGAGCGTCGGGCCGAACGCGAGCGGCACCTCGGGCCCGCCGGCCGCGTCCCGGTTCCACGGCCACGCGGCGGGGTCCGGCCCCAGCGCGTACTCGCGGTCGAAGAGCGCGACCCGTCCCTCGAGAATCCCCCGCGCGCGCGCCTCGATCCGGTCAACTTCCCCGGGGAAAGCTCGATCCAGGCTGGCCGCAAACTCCGCCGGCGACCCGGGCGGGACGAGGGGAGCGCTCGCTTCAACGAACGCCGCCCGAAATCCTCCCGCGGGCCTCGCCAGCACGGGCAACGGGAGCCCGGCCCGCCGCTCGAGGGCGGACAGGCGCGCACGCTGCGCGAGTCGCCACAACAGCTCGGCCGGACTCATCGAGCGCAGGCGCTGGAGCTTCCATTGCAGGCCGCTCGTCACCGTGCGAAGGACCGGTTCCCGGCCGGCTGAACTCGTGTCAATTGTCGGCACATCAAGCGTTTAACTTAACAGAGGCCGGGGGGTGGGATCGAACCCAAATCACCCCCCGCGCGCCTCTCCCGCCACATTTTGGGGCGTTCCATAGCCGGCGAGCCCCCGCGTCCGTCATGGAGTCTCCGGGGGCGCGAACGTTGCCGAAGTCGCCGGGATCCGGCCCAGGTGGGGTTGGCCCCCCTCGCGGCTGTAGACCCAGCCCGAGCGCCCGGGATCGCGCGCCAACAGGGAGGAATCGCGGTCGCCCAGGTCCTGGACGAACCAGACCGCTCCCTTCCACCCCGGGGCGTTCCTGCCGGTGTCGGCGCGGTTGACGTTGCGCATGAACACGACGGCATGCTCGAGGCGCGCGTCCGCGGCAAGGCGGAACGGGGCATTGACCAGGGCCGCCCGCCTTGCCTCGATCGGCAGGCGCGCGGCGAAGAGCCCGG
>JBKJOC010000349.1:0-4458 GCA_046595725.1 Candidatus Eiseniibacteriota bacterium | reverse complement strand
GAGGGTCCTCGGGTCTTCTTGGTCACGACGGCTCCTCGGAGCGTGGGGTGGTGAAGCGTGGCGCATCATCCGTTTCGATCCTCAGGCCGCGCCACCAGGCCTGCGCATCCATCTCCGGTCGGCCCGCGGGCGTGACCCTCAGGACTTCCAACTTGCCTTCGCCGCAGGCGACGAGCAGTCCACCCGACGTTCCCGGTCCCAGCACTGCGCCCGGGTCGGCATGCTTCGGGTCCGCGTCGGCGACCCTGGTGCGCATGAAGCGCACCGGCTCGCCGGCGAACTCGGCGGTCGCTCCCGGCCATGGCGTCATGGCCCGGGCGCGGTCGTGCACCGCTTGCGCCGGCTGCGCGAAGTCGAGATACCCGGCGCGCTTCTTGATCTTCTTCGTCACGGTCGCGCGCGCGTGTTCCTGCGGCGTGCGCGTGGCGGTGCCGTTCTCGACGGCCGCGATGGTCTCGACCAGCAGCGCCGCGCCCGCATCGGCGAGGCGCGCGGACAGCTCGCCCGCGGTCTCGAGCGGGTCGATCGCGAGCGCGCGCGTGGCGATCACGTCGCCGGTGTCGAGGCCCTCGTCCATCCACATCGTGCTCACCCCCGTCTCCGATTGGCCCGCGAGCAGCGCCGCCTGGATGGGCGAGGCGCCGCGATGGCAGGGCAGCAGCGACGCGTGCAGGTTGATCGCCCCCAGCCTGGGAATCGCGAGCAGTTCCCTCGACAGGATCGCGCCGTAGGCGACGACCACCAGCAGGTCCGGCTTGAGCGCGGCGAGCGCGGCCACGGCCTCGGGCCGGTTGGGAGATTCGACCTGCATCACGACGAGCCCGCGCGCGACCGCCGCCAGCTTGACCGGCGGCGCGGCGAGTACGCGGCCCCGCCCCTTCGGGCGATCGGGCTGGGCGAGCACGAGCGCGACTTCGAACTTCGAGGCCACCGCTTCAAGCGCCGGGACCGCAAACTCGGGCGTGCCGAAGAACAGGATGCGCATGGAACAGGCCCTAGAGGGCCGGACCCTCGTGGGCGGTCCCGCGACCCGGGACCCTTCCTTGCTCGAGCGCCAGGAGCTCCTTCTTGTGCAGCTGCTTCTGCAGGATGCCGAGGCGATCGACGAACAACACGCCCTTCAGATGGTCGATCTCGTGCTGGATCGCTCGCGCCAGGTACCCCTCTGCCTTGAGCTCGATCGGCTTGCCGGTCTCGTCGAGCGCCTTGAGCTCGATCGCGTAGGCGCGCTTGACCTCGTCGTAAACGCCGGGAACGGAGAGGCAGCCTTCCTCGCCCACCTCCCAGCCCTCCGCCAGGACAATCTCCGGGTTGACCAGCGTCAAGTCGACCCGCTGGTGCTTCTTGACCGGCACCGCCAGCACGAGCACTTGCTCGGAGACACCGACCTGCGGCGCGGCCAGGCCGACGCCATCCTCGGCCATCATGGTGTCGAAGAGGTCGAGCACGAACGGGCGAAACCCGTCGGTCACGGCCGCGACGGCCCTGGCCTTCGCGCGCAGGACGGGATCGCCATAGATGCGGAGCGGCCGGACCGGCACTACTTCTTGTCCGCCAGGCCGACGATGGTCGAGCGCTGGAACTCGAGCTTGACGTTGTCGTCGACGCGCAGCACGACCTTGTCGCCGTCAACGCCCACGACCGTGCCGTAGATGCCGGCCTGGGTCAGCACGCGATCGCCCTTTGCGAGGCCCGACTGAACCTTGCCGAGTTCGGCCGCCCGCTTCTGTTGGGGGCGGATCATGAGGAAGTACATGATCGCGAACACCAGCACGAAGGGCGCGAACTGGGCCACGAGCACCATCGGGCCCGCGGGCCCCGCGGGGGGAGCGCCCGCCTGGGCAAGCGCGGTGGTTGAAATGGTCGCGGACAAAAGGGCAACGACGGGGTAGAGCTTCGGGTTCATGCGTTCTCCCTGAGGGCGGGCACCAGGCCTTCGCCGCTCGTGTAACGATCCTCGAATCCCTTCCGGAACGCTCCGTACCGGCCCTCGACGATCGCAACGCGCGCCTGTCGCATGGTCTTCACCATGAACGCGACAGCGTGCAGGCTGGCGAGTCGCATGCCGAGGATCTCCCCGGTTGCGAAGAGATGCCGGATGTAGGCGCGGCTGAAGCGTGAGCAGGCGTAGCAGTCGCAGTCCGGGTCAAGCGGCCGGGTGTCCTTCGCGTAGGCCGCATTCTTGACTACGAGCCGCCCCCGGGACGTGAGGACGGTGCCCTTGCGGGCGTTTCGGGTCGGCAGGACACAGTCGAACATGTCGACGCCGTGGGCCACCGCCTCGAGCAGGTCGAGCGGCGTGCCGACCCCCATAAGATAGCGGGGTTTGTCCCGCGGGAGAAGGGCCGTGTCGCCCGCCACCAGCGCATGCGACGTGGCCAGGGGCTCCCCAACCCACAGTCCGCCCAGCGAATAGCCCTCAAACTCCTCCTCCCGCAGGGCCTCGGCGCAGCGGGCCCTCAGGTCGGGAAAGGTGCCGCCCTGGACGATCCCGAACAGGGCGGGAACGAATTCGCCCTCCCCCGCCAGCTTCGCCCGGTGCTCGAGGCCGCGGCGGGCCCAGCGCACGGTGCGCTCCATCGAGAGCGTCGCCTCCTCCTCGGTCGCCGGGTACTGCAGGCACTCGTCGAACGACATCATGACGTCGACGCCGAGGACCGTCTGGATCTCGATCGCCCGCTCGGGCGAGAGTTCGTGCGCCGAGCCGTCGAGGTGCGAGCGGAAAGTCACGCCCTCCTCGCGGATCTTCCGCAGGTTCGCGAGTGAGAGCACCTGGAACCCGCCCGAGTCGGAAAGCACCGCTCGGTCCCAGCCCATGAAGCGGTGGACGCCGCCGAGTTCGCGCACAGCCGGTGCACTCGGACGCAGCATCAGGTGGTAGGTGTTGACGAGCAGGATGTCCGCGCCGAGGGCGGTGAGGTCGCGCGGCTCGAGCGTCTTGACCGAAGCCTGCGTGCCGACCGGCATGAAGACGGGCGTCTTGACGGCGCCGTGGCGCGTGAGCAACGTCCCGGCGCGCGCGCCGGTTGCGGCGTCGACGGCTTCGAGGCGGAAGCGGGCCAAGGGCTCGCCGGCACGGGGGGTCATGAGGCGGAGTGTAGCCTAGAAGCGCCGCTCGAGACCCTCGATGCAGCGCACGGTGTCGCGTGCGATCAGCAGTTCCTCGTTGGTCGGGATCACCCAGGCGCGCACGCGCGCGCCGTCGGCGGCGACGTCGCCCTCCTTGCCGTCGACCATGACGGCGTTCTTGTCGGGCGCGAGCGCGATCCCGAGCGCGTCCATCTCGGCGCAGATGCGCTCGCGGATCACCGCCGCGTTCTCACCGATGCCGCCCGTGAACACCAGCGCGTCCGCCCCATTCATGCGCGCCAGGTAGGCGCCGATGTACTTGCGGACGCGCAGGCAGAAGAGGTCGATGGCGAGCGTCGCCCGGCGATCGTGATGCTCCTTCTCCTCCGCCAGCAGGTCCCGCATGTCGTTCGTCAGCCCCGAGACGCCGAGCAGCCCCGACTGCTTGTTGAGCATGGCGTCGAAGTCGCCTGGGGCCAGCCCCTCCTTGTGGTGCAGGAACTCGAGAATCGAGGGGTCGACGTCGCCCGAGCGCGTCCCCATCACCAGGCCCTCGAGCGGCGTGAGCCCCATCGAGGTGTCGAGCGAATCGCCCCCCCGGATCGCGCATGCCGAGCAGCCGTTGCCCAGGTGGAGCGTAATCAGGTTCGTGTCCTCACGGCTCTTGCCCGTGAGCTTCCGGTAGCGGTACGCGACGTAGCGATGGGACGTGCCGTGGAAGCCGTAGCGCCTGACGCGGTGCCGCATGTAATGCGAATACGGGATGGCGTAGAGGTAGGAGCTTTCGGGCATGGTGCTGTGGAACGAGGTGTCGAACACCGCCGCCTGCGGCACCTCCGTCCCCAGCACCTCGCGCGCCGCGCGGATGCCGCGCAGGTTCGCGGGATTGTGCAGCGGGGCGAGCTCGATGCACTCCTCGATCTGCGCGATCGTGGTGTCGTCGAGCAGCACCGAGACCTTGAGTTTCTCGCCGCCGTGGACGACGCGATGCCCGACGGCCTCGATCTCGGCGAGCGAACCCAGGACGGGACCGCTACCCGGGTCCGCCACCAGCCAGCGCATCACGAAGTCGAGCGCGGCGCGATGGTCGCGCAGCGGCTCGGCCTGGCGCTCGACCGCGCGCCCCTCGGCCGAGAGCGTCAATACCGCCTCGCTGCCGATCCGCTCGATGACGCCGTGTGCGCGCCTCTGGTCCTTGTCGGATTCCATCGCCCTTCGGTCGGTCGCGATCACCTGGAACTTGAGCGAGGAGCTGCCGCAATTGAGGACGAGGACGTTCACGCGCCCCCCTCCCAGCGCCAGTCCCTGATCTCGGGCAGGTCCTCGCCATGCTGGACGATGTACTCGCGATGGCGCTTCCTGCGCGCGCGCATCTCCTGCTCGAGCGCG